>JAGQQQ010000836.1 GCA_020426125.1 Planctomycetaceae bacterium | reverse complement strand
TCCGACATACTTCACGGGAATCCCCATCTTCTGACGGATCGCAATCACCACGCCCCCCTTGGCGGTGCCGTCAAGCTTGGTGAGAATGATTCCAGTGCAGTGGGCCGCTTCGCTGAACTTCGTGGCTTGGCTGATGCCGTTTTGCCCCGTCGTCGCGTCGAGCACCAGCAAGCTCTCGTGAGGGGCTCCGTCGAGTCTCTTCCCGATGACGCGATGAATCTTCTCCAACTCCGCCATGAGGTTGGTCTGGGTCTGCAATCGGCCGGCTGTGTCGATAATCACCACTTCGGCGTTCGATTTGTCTCCTTGATCGCACCCCTCGAATGCAACGCTGGCGGGGTCGCTTTTGGGGGGCTTGGTGACAATCTCACAGCCGATCCGCTTACTCCACATCGTCAACTGCTCAACGGCCGCCGCCCGGAAGGTGTCACCCGCCGCAAGGAGGACTTTGTGGCCGGCCTTATGCATAATATTGGCGAGTTTAGCAATGGAAGTCGTCTTGCCGACGCCGTTCACGCCTGAAACCAGAACCACGGTCGGCCCCGACTCCGCCCGGTTCAATGGGGAAATGGGGTCCGTTTGATCGAAGGATTCGGTTCCGTCTCCATGCAGAATCGCTTTGAGTTTCCCACGGACCACTTCCCAGATTTTCTCCGGATCGACGGTCCGCCCCCCGAACTGTTTGCGAAGTTCGTCGACCACCTCCTGGGCCGCGATGACGCCCATATCGGTGGTGATCAGGCCGCGATAAAACTCTTCCAGCTTCCGTTCATCGAGGATTTCCCCCGACTTCAGTAAGTCGCGCACGTCTGTTCGCAGAACGTCTTTCGTCTTCTTCAGTGCCGACTTCAGTGAATCAAAAAGCCCCATAAATGCTGCCTGAACTCCGTAACTCTGCGAGAAAAATCAAACCGGCGCCACTCCCGTGGTCTCCGACTCCCCCGATTCTAGTGACAGTCTGAACGGACGTCACCCCCGCTAGACATTCCGATCATCTGATCGATTCTTGTTTGCGAAGTCCGAACCAAGACAACTCCCAGTGTGTCCGATATGATCTGCGACTGTCAGCAGCCCGAGAGTGGACTGCTGAACCCCTTTTTCCTTTCAACGTGAGTGGATTTTCCGCCGATGAGCACAGCGACCCGCACCAGTGCCGAGACGATCGAATTGTTCGACAAGTACGTCATTGGCAATTACCGTCGGTATCCGATCAGTCTGGTTCGCGGCGATGGTTCTCGCGTTTGGGACGCCGAGGGACAGTGCTATCTGGATCTGTTCCCGGGATGGGGATGCAACATCCTCGGTTACTCGCCGCACAAGGTGATTCAGGCGGTTCAGGAGCAAGTCGCACGACTGATTCACGTCCCAAACACCTGGTACATGGAACCGCAGGGCGAGTTCGCGGAGGCGATCTGTACCAGGGGATTCGGAAAGGCGTTCTTCTGCAACAGCGGAGCGGAGTCGCTGGAAGGGGCCATCAAATTGGCTCGGCTGTCGACTCCTCCCGAGAAGTACAAAATCATCACGTTTGAAAATGGCTTCCACGGTCGCACCTTCGCCGCCGTCACCGCGACGGCCCAACCGAAGTACCACGAAGGCTTCGGACCGCTCGTCCCAGGGTTCGTATACGCTCCGCACAATGATCTCGAGGCCGTGCGAAATCTGGTCGACGACGAGACCTGTGCCATCCTCATCGAGCCGGTTCAGGGAGAAGGGGGCGTCAATACTCCTGCCGAAGGATTCCTGCAAGGCCTTCGAGACCTCTGCGATGAACGGGGCATGCGACTCGTCTTTGATGAAGTCCAGACCGGAATGGCGCGCACCGGAAACTGGTTCGCGTACCAAACATTCGGCGTTCAGCCAGACATCATGACGATGGCCAAGGGGATCGCCGCCGGTGTCGCCTGCGGGGCGATCATCGCCACCGAGGAAGTCGCTCCTGCGCTCCGACCGGGGATCCATGCCAGCACCTTCGGGGGAAATCCCATCGCAATGGCCGCCGGACTGGCAACCGTTCAGACGATCGAGGAAGAAGGGTTGCTGGACAACGTCAATCGGATGTCAGAGCGATTCCGAGAATACTTTGAAGGACTTCAAAAGGAACTCCCCATCATCGAGGAGATTCGCATCTGCGGGATGATGATCGGTCTCGATCTGGCCATCGAATCGACACCGGCTGTCAAGAAGTGCATGGAACGTGGACTCCTCATCAATGCGACTCACGACACAGTGATCCGTCTGCTCCCCGCCCTGAATCTCACGGACGAAGACTTCGAGGAAGGCTGCGCAATCCTCACCGAGGTCCTCCGCGAAATGGCCGAAGAAGCCGCGGCATAGTTCACTGGACGCGAGCGGATTTCAAATCTGTTCAGCCACGTATGCGCCAATCCACGCTTCTCATCAAAACGAGAATCGCACAGCCATGTCAGAAATCAAGACCAATCGCGTGACGGGACGGCGCGCGGTCCATTATGACACTTTGGACGAACTGCTCGCGGAGGCGGAACGGTTGGCGTCCGAGGAAATTGAGATGCTGGGGAACTGGACGTATCCGCAGATTCTCAAGCATTTGGCTTTGTCGATGAACAATTCCATCGACGGCTTCCCAGGCAAAGCCCCGTTGCCGATCCGGTTGGTCGTTCGCCTGTTGCGAGAGTCGTTTCTGAGTAAGTCCTTACCAGCAGGATTCAAGTTTCCGAATCGCTTCCGCCCCCAACTCGAACCGCCAGAAGAGACAACACTGGAAGAAGGACTTGAGGACCTCCGCCAAGCCATTGCCCGCGTCCAGTCTGATTCCCAGCGGGCGCCGCATCCCGTGCTTGGCCAACTGAGTCGGGAGGACTACGATCGATTGCATCTGCGGCACGCGGAAATGCATATGAGTTTTGTGCGTCCGGTGCGGTCCCCAGAGACGGTCGCCGAATCGGTCTCAAAGTAAATCTCCAACGATCTTCGGAATCTGATGTCGGAAAAGCTGACGGTTGACGTGGCGATTATCGGGGGCGGGATCGTAGGACTCGCCACGGCCTACCGTTTGATGCAGCGCTATCCACGGACATCGATTGCCGTGTTGGAAAAGGAAGCCAAGGTCGGCGCCCATCAGAGCAGCCACAATTCCGGGGTCTTGCATTCCGGCATTTATTATCGCCCTGGAACGATGCGGGCGACGAATTGCCGCGAAGGCAAATTGGCGATGGAGGAATTCTGTCGCAAATATGACATCCCCTTCGACCTGTGCGGCAAAGTGATCGTGGCCGTCAATGACGTGGAACGGGAGCGACTCCACAAGATTCTTGAGCGAGGCCAAGCCAACGGCGTCAACTGCGAACTGATCGACCGGGCGCGACTCTGCGAAATCGAACCACACACCGCCGGCGTGGAGGCGATTCATGTCCCTGAGGCGGGCATCGTCGACTATGGAGTCGTCTGCGAGCGGTTAGCGGAATTAATTCAAGGGGCTGGCCATCAGGTGCTGACCAATTGCGAGGTCCAGGCCATTCATCCCCGGTCAGAAGGGATCGCCATCGAAACGGCGACCGGGGAATGGCAGTGTCGGCAGTTGATCACCTGCGGCGGCCTGTGGGCGGACCGGCTCGTCACCATGTCCGGGGCGAAACCGGAGGCTCCGATCGTGCCGTTTCGCGGCGAGTTCTTCGAATTGAAACCGGAAGCACGACATCTCTGCCGGGGGTTGATTTACCCCGTGCCCGACCCGGCCTTTCCATTTCTGGGCGTCCACTTTACAAAGACAATTGGCGGCGGAGTGGAGTGTGGGCCGAATGCTGTGCTGGCGTTTGCCCGGGCTGGGTATTCGAAGACCGACTTGAATCTTCGCGACTTCGCGGAGGCCATTTCCTACGGCGGCTTTCAGAAACTGGCGTTCAAGAACTGGAAGACAGGTCTCGGCGAAATCTGGCGATCCTGGAACAAGGAGGCATTCGTCAAAGCACTTCAACGGCTCGTCCCCGAGATCCGTTCGGAACATCTCACCCCCGGACACACCGGCGTCCGCGCCCAGGCTCTCGGAAAGGATGGGGCGCTGCTCGATGACTTTGTGATTCAGCAGACAGAGCGCATGATTCATGTCGGCAACGCCCCCTCGCCCGCCGCGACCGCTTCGCTGAATATCGGAAAGTTGATCGTCGATCGCTTGAAGGACGCCGGGCTATCGTGAGAAGATACGGGATTCGATCGCA
>JAGQQQ010000835.1 GCA_020426125.1 Planctomycetaceae bacterium | reverse complement strand
TACACGCGGCGGATAAAGCCGATTTGCAGTATCCGTTGGACGTGGCCGTCTCTCCCGATGGCACAATCTACATTGCGGATCGCAAACTGCCGGGAATCTGGAGTTACAAGGACGGCGCTCTCGAAAAGTTTTTTGAGGGCTCCAAGAAGTTCCGGACTCCGCTCAATGCAGTGCGGTGCGTCGGGGTCGCGGAAGACGGGACCGTTTTCGCCGGAGACTCGTCAACACGGGAAGTGTATAAGTTCGACGGTGAAAAGAAGCCCGTCCCTTTGACCGACGGGTATATCGGCATCGCCGCTGATATTCTGGTGGAGAAGGATCAAGTCATCGCGTCTGATCTGGAACTCCAGCGGATCTGGAGTTTTCCCATCGATGGCGGCGAGCCGAAAGAACTCGCCGTAATTGCCGGTGTTCGCGGACTGGCTCGTGACGCTGAGGGGAACTTGCTCTGCGTCACCACGCTGGAAGACCCGGTCCGCAAAGTGGAAGATGACGGCAGCTTGACCGTTTTGATCAAAGATCGCCCTTTCGATCTGCCGCATCATGCGGTGTTTAAGGATGGGGCGTTGTTCATCCCGGACAACTACGCGGTGACCATTTGGAAAGCTCCGCTCGATGGCACCGCGCCGACTCCGCTGGCCAAGGGAGAGCCGCTCAACCGACCCGTCGGAATTTGTCTGGAGGGGGACAATTTTCTGATCGCCGATCCGCATGCGAAAGACATCTTTCGAATCACTCCCGATGGGAAAGTGACATCGATCTTCGCGGAGTAAGTCAACAATCTCATCGACTCCTGGGAGATTGTCGGCTGTCTTAATAGAAAGCGGTGACGAGTCACCGCACTCCAAAAAATTAGGAATCGTTTATGAATCGACTGGTGATGGTCATTTGTTGTCTCGGCTTGGCTTCATGGAGTTGGGCCGGGAATCCTGTGGACGAATCGGCGGAACTGACAGAAGTCTCGACCGCGTTCGAACTCTGTGACGGCCCCGCCTGGGATGGCGCCGGCAGCTTGTACATCCCCGATGTGAAGGGGAACTCGCTTCACCGGTACTGGCCCAAACAGAACAAGTTCGCCAAGGTGCTCGATGGCACACGCATCTCCGCGACGTATTACAACCATGGCCAGCTCTATGTCTCCGACAACGGCAATGCTCGGATTTCCATTCTCTCCGGGAAAGACCTGAAGACGCTGGCCATTCTTGATGATTCGGAGAAGCCGCAAAACCGCCCGAATGACCTTGTCGTTGACAACATCGGGGGAGTCTATGTGACACTGACACGGCAGAGTCAGGTCGTGTATATCACAGCAGACGGAGAGCAGTCGGTCGCTGTCGAGGGGCTCGAAACGCCGAATGGAATCACCTTGTCGCCGGATGGCTCGACGCTCTACGTTGCGAGTTACATCCCCAAGAAAATCTGGGCTTATGACGTAACGTCTCCCGGGAAGACGACGAATGGCCGGGAGTTCTCGGCCATGGACGACGGCGATGCCCCCGGAGCCGATGGGATGTGCATCGACCGCGCCGGAAATGTTTATTGTGCGGGTGCGACGGATGTTTGGATTTGGAGTCCGAGTGGGGAGTTGCTGACGAAGATTCGCACGCCGACCCGTCCCATCAACTGTGCGTTCGGGGACAATGACATGCGGACGTTGTTCATCACCTGTTTCGGCGGACTGTACGCCCAGCCAATGCTGGTTTCCGGGAAACCGCCCCATCCTCCGTCGATGGCGGACCTCCAACCGGGGAACACCAATCGTCCATCGACGGAGATTCCCAAGTCGATTCACGCTCATTTGGACATCCCCTATGCCACGTATGGCGACCGCAAGCTGATCACCGACATTTTTGTCCCGGTCACGGATCGCAAGTCTCATCCGGCGATCGTCGTCGTTCATGGCGGCGGCTGGGTCAAAGGAGACAAGACCAAGTTTCGAGCCCTGGCTCTGGAGTTGGCCAAGCGGGGGTATGTCACAGCGGCGATCGAGTACCGCCTCGCGGAGGAAGCTCCCTTCCCAGCGGCGATTCATGACTGCAACGCTGCGGTTCGGTTTCTCAAAGCGAATGCCAACAAGTATGCGATCGATCGAGAGCGAATTGGGGCCGTCGGCGGTTCAGCGGGAGGACATCTGGTCGGACTGATGGCCACCGGTTGGAACGTTCCGGAACTTCAAGGGAATGGAGGGTGGGGAGATTGGACCAGCCGGGTGAAAGCTTCCATTGTGATGGCCGGGCCGATGGAGATCACCACCGGCAGCGTCGCGGAGCGGTCCCGAGACCCGAAGATCGACTCGTTCTCAAATACGTTCATTGGGAGTCGCATTGACGATGCTCCCGAGCAATACGCGTTAGCGGATGCCCATCTTAAAATCAGCGGCGACGATCCTCCGATCCTGTTTATGGTCGGCGAGCATGACAATCCCGAACGAAAGCAGCCGTCCCGCAAGAAACTGAAAGCCGAAGGAGTCTGGACGGACGTCAAAATTTATGCCGACGGCAAACATGGCTGCTGGAACCAACTCCCTTGGCTGACGGAGATGGTCGGCGATATGGACACTTTCTTTCGAGAACACCTGGGGAAGTGAAGAGTGACCTGGAAATCATTTCCCGTTCTCGAATGCCCCAATCTCCCTGACGCGTCCGCGTTTGCTCCCAAAACGGGATCACCATGACAAACAAATCGCAGAATTCTTTGGAGTGCGGTGACTCGTCACCGCTTTCCTGTTTGCGCAGGTTGGATTCAGCAGGACATCGGCTTGGTAACACGAAAACTTCGCTTGAAAGAAAGCTCCGACGAGTCGGAGCACTCCAAAGGTGGCGTCCA
>JAGQQQ010000834.1 GCA_020426125.1 Planctomycetaceae bacterium | reverse complement strand
CAGCCACTGCCGCACCGTGTCGTTTAACCAGGCATAGGTGGCCCCCCCGACAATCCCCGCGCCAACCAGCAGGAACCGATTGTCGGGAAGCGAGCGGGTGTCCATTGCCGGAACACGGACGAACCGGTCCACCGGCCAATTGATCTGACCGCCGGTTCCCACGGTGACCTGAATTTCTTTTGTCGCCTGGGGGACCGACCCCATGACGGATGCCTGATTGTCTCCAAGGGGATTCATGATGGCCATCTCACGCGGAAGGCCGGTTTCCGCGGAGACTTTGGAGCAAAGCGTTCCTATTGGCTCTCCGCTGCTTCGAACTTCGGGAAGCAGCGAGAGGGAAATGCCAACGGCCTCGACAAGCGGTTCGCTCCAACACCCCCGTTCGAGATCGTAGAGGCCCGTCGATCCGGCGGCGGAGGGGTCGGTGACGACTTTTTCCCCCGTGAGCTGGGCTCCCATCCAACTGATTAACAGGCTGGCAGTCGTCGCTCGATCCGGGATTTGGGCGGCTCGTTGAAGGGAATAGCAGGTGGTACCAAGGTAGCCGGTGGAAAGACGGCAGCCACTCGACTGGATGGCCGAGTCGGGACAACGTTCGAGAAGAGTTTCCAGATCGGTTTTCCCCGTGAGGGGATTCGGCTGAGCCGCCCGTTTGTCCTGCCAGGTAATGACAGGAGAGACGGCTCTTCCGGCGCCATCGGAAAAAACGACGCCGTGCATTTGGCCTGTGATTCCGAGTCCGACCGGTGGTTCAGGACATTGGGCCGCGATGTCTTTGAGGAGGCTGACCGCGCTGTTGAGGTGGATTTTCGGATTCTGTTCGGCGTACCCGGACGGGAGCCCGGAAACCTCAGCGTGATGGTCTCGATTCCACTCCGCGACAACGCGTCGCTGTCCGTCAATCGCGACGACGGAATGCGAGGTGGTGCCCAAATCCAACCCTAAAAGAATTGGCATTGATTGTCTTCCATGTTCGCGGCGGATGAGGAAAATTCCGGGGCAATCGAATTGACACCCCAGGGATGCGGTACCGGACCGGTTCCACATTGGCTGAGATGCATGTTGTTCCGAAATTCGCGGGTCGCGTCAATCGTTGGAGGAGCGGATGCTGTGGCGAGTTGTTTTGAATCTTCCTGGAATCGGCCATCAGAATCTCCTCCCGCGTCAGCCAGCCGGCATCTCGCAACGCCTGAACAGGTTGAATCTCAGAAGTCGCAAGCCATTCTGGGGCAACGAACCGAGTTCGGGAAAATCATCGAGTTCTTCCGATACCTGCCGCGAACAAATCGTTCGAGCCGGTGTCTGATGAAGGAGTTGTTTCGGACGAGAGTGCTCAAATCAGAAACGTGACGGCGGGTTGAGTCGGGACGCCAATCCGACTCGATTTCGAATCGTTTCCTCACGCCAGAGCCTCACGGTACCCGAAGACACAACGGAACTTGCGTCGCCAGCCTTGATTGGCGTTCTGCCATCGGGGATGATCAGGGTGATTGAGGTCAGAGAAATGTCCCCGTCCGAAACCCAACTTGTCATCAACGACTCGATTTCCATTCCGTTCTCGGAGATGGATTTTGCGTATGTGCGTAGCTCGGGACCAGGGGGACAAAATGTGAACAAAGTCAGTTCTCAGGTCCAACTTTCCTGGGATCTGACGAAGTGTGTCAGTTTGCCGGAGCCCGTCCTGAATCGACTTCGCAGCGCCGAGGGGGGGCGTATCAGTAAAGCCGACGTCTTGCGAATCGACTGCCAGCAGCACCGTGATCGGGAAAGAAACCGCCAAGAGTGTTTGGACCGTTTGAAGGAAATGGTCATTCGCGCTTTGCAGCCCCCGAAGAGACGACGAAAAACGCGCGTTCCTCGACGAGCGCACGAGAAGAGACTCGAGCAGAAGCGGCAGCGGGCAGATGCCAAAAGGTCGCGCCGACCGCCCAAGATGCCCGATTGATGTGCTACGACACTGGTGTGTTTCCACAAATTGATGTCGTTGTGGAAACCCTCCCCTGTTTCGACATCGCCGTCAAGAGCCATGGCCGATTTGTTTCCCTTGGATCACCCTCCGGAAAAGTTGAAAGGCTTCCATCCTTTGGAAGTGATCACGTTTTACCGGAGCTGCGGCCAATACGGTCCCCTGGGGGACAGCTGGCACCTGGAAATCCGGGGGAGCGTGCTGGCGGCTGTCCAAGGGCGGATGCACAAGAAGGCGCTGATCCATTTGTTCAAGCGGGTCGTCAAACCAGATAAGGATCTGGAAATCAATCAGCGGTTTTTGGATCGGACCCATCTGTTTTTGCAGGATTCCCGAAAAGGCCGCTCTGTTCCGATTTCGCTCGCGAAGCGAGGCTATCTCCTTCCAAACACACTCGCAAACGGTCACTTCGAGTCAACAGTCACCATCCCCCGACGTGAGTTGGAAGACAGCATCCAGGAGGATGCTTTTGGCCGGAAGTTTGTGCAGTTTTGTTCTCATCTCCCGGTCGATGATCCACGCATTTTTGCCGGGGAAATCGAGCTCATCTCCCAGGAAGGACTCTCAATCATTTCGGATGTCGACGACACGATCAAACTGAGCAATGTTGGAGACCGCAAGGAACTTCTCGCGAATACTTTCACTCGTGAGTTTCGGGCCATCCCAGGGATGCGGGAGCTGTATCAGACCTGGGCAAAACAGGGTGTCAGCTTTCACTACGTCTCCGCGAGTCCCTGGCAACTCTATGGTCCCTTGGTCGAGTGGCTCGACGCCGACGGGTTCCCGGTCGGCTCGATGCATCTCCGCCACGTCCGACTCAGAGACTTTTCCGGAAAGAAGCATCGCGAACAAGCACTCCGATCCAAGAAGGAGAAAATTCAAAGGCTCTTGAGGACCTACCCCTATCGTCGGTTTATTCTGTTTGGTGATTCAGGAGAACAGGATGCGCTGATCTACGGCGAAGTCGCCAAAGTCTTTGGGAACCAGATCCTGCACATCGCGATTCGCCAGCTTCCCGATGGCTCCAACGGGAAGTCTCTCAGTACGATCCGTGAGGCCTTAAGCCACATCCCCATGAATCGCTGGTCCGTGTTCCGCGAACCGGACGACTTGAAGGCCGTTTCGCGGGAAATTGCCGAGGCGCTGACGACGCAGCCCGTCTTGCGGTAGCCTTGGGAATGTGCTGCGCGAATGGACCGCAGGGTGGTGTTCCCAAGGCCGCGTCGGGCACGTCATGAAACCCAGACGGTCTTGACATTCACGAACTCATGGATCCCAAACTCCGCCAGTTCCCGGCCGTAACCGGAGTTCTTCACTCCGCCGAAGGGGACCGTTGCATCCGACCTAGTTGGTTCGTTGATGAACACGCTTCCTGATTCGATTTGCGAGGCGAGTTCCTCGGCCCTTTTGACATCATTGGTCCAAAGACTCGCTCCCAGGCCAAATGAGGATCGATTGGCCATTTCCAGAGCCGTCTTTTCATCCTTTGCTCGAATCAGGGCCGCCGCCGGACCAAAGGTCTCTTCCTCAAAGGCAGCCATTCCCGGCGTGACATCCTTCAAAACCGTTGGTTGATAGAAGTAGCCGGGCCGTTCCGCCCGTTTTCCCCCGAGTGCGCAAACAGCTCCCTGTTCAATCGATTCGCTGACCTGATCGTGGAGTTCGGTTAACAGATCCTCTCGGGCCATCGGCCCGACTTCCGTCGACACGTCGAGTGGATCGTCCATTTTCAGGGTTTTCATTCGTGCGACATAGGCCTCCACGAACCGGTCGTAGATGTCGTCGTGGATAATAAACCGCTTCGCGGCGATACAGCTTTGTCCCGTATTCTGCATCCGGGCGAAGACTCCCTTTTCGACGGTCCGCTCCAGATCGGCATCGGGGAGCACAATGAAGGGGTCCGATCCGCCCAACTCGAGAACACACTTTTTGAGGTTTCGTCCCGCTTCCTCGGCGACCGCTCTTCCGGCTCCTTCACTCCCTGTCAACGTAATCGCCCGGACATCGGGGTGGGAGATCAATTCCGAAACTTGATCCCGACTCACAACTAACGAGGCCAGGCAACCAGGCGGAAAACCCGCTTCGCGAAATAGTCGTTCGATCATGGTCGCGCATCCCAGCACATTGCTGGCATGCTTGAGAAGCGTGGTATTGCCTGCCAGCAACGTGGGAACCGCAAACCGAATGACCTGCCAGAACGGGAAGTTCCAAGGCATGATCGCCAGCACGACTCCCAACGGGTCAAACCGCACATAGCTTCTCGAAGAGGTGTTCCTCTCTGCCGGTCGAGGTGTGAGAAACTGCTCGGCCCGGTCGGCGTAATAGTCACACAGATGGGCGCACTTGTCGACTTCCGCACGGGCTTGGGCGATCGGTTTGCCCATCTCGGTCGTCACCAGGCGTCCGGCCTCTTCCGCACATTTTTGGATCTCCCTGCCCAAGGCGCGAATCAGGTTCGCGCGATGTTCCAAGGTCTGCCGCACCCAGTTCTGTTGAGTGATGCGCGCGGACCGCAACCGAAGATCAAGTTCGTCCTCGGTAAAAATGGTGAACTCGCCTAGAGTCTCTTCCGTCGTGGGATTGATGCTTCGAAAGCACTTTTGATTCATGGTTGCCTCCATTTCCGTCAGGTGACCTTTGATCAATGATCGGTCGACCTCCCCGGAAAGTCGATTCCCCTTTTGAAGCCGCTCTCGTGCGAGTGTATAAGCGAATCACAGAGTCGCAATCGTCCCCGACGACGGAGTGAGCCCGTTTTTCCCGATTCGAGGTCGGCCGCAAAAAAAAGCCACTCGCACTTCGTTCGAGGTGCGAGTGACTTCCATATCTCAGGAAACGAGAACCCTCAAAGGACGAAATCGGCTGATCGGAAAAAGGCGACTCGTCGCCGCACTCCGATGTCGCCCGGGTTGTTGATTAGTACTCAGTCTTTTTCTTAATCCCGGGCATGGGAATCGGGTACTTCCCGTTTTCGGTCATCTGCACGGGAGCTTCACTATCCATCGTGAAGTTTTCTATCTTCGGTGAAAACGAATGATCATGGGCCATGAATTGCTCCAGCGTAATCTGCTGGCCCGTGT
>JAGQQQ010000833.1 GCA_020426125.1 Planctomycetaceae bacterium | reverse complement strand
AAACGACGGACGTCCGTGAGGACCATCTGTCGGCGTGTCTCGACGTCCCAGAGTTGAGCTTGGACTCCGGCGTTCAGAACCGTTTGATTCCAGGCGAGTTTGCCGCCGGTCACAAATTCCTGTTCGACAAATACGCTGTGTTGATCGGTCCCACGATCAGCCAATTGCTGTGCTGAGAATCCAACAGTGGGATTCGGACGGACTCCGACCTGCGCCCGGTATCCTGTCCCTTTATGAACGGACGACGAAGACTGCTGAATCGTGGGATTGTGCTGGAGCGCCATGGCTTCCAAATCCCCGAGTGACAGGCCATTGGGTATCGGAGCGGGCGGCTCAATCTCGGTGGCCGGAACTGTTTCCGCAGGAAGCCCGAGTTGCCCGACTGTTGCCGCAGTCAATGCGATCGCACATTTTTGGGGAGTCACGATCTCCCGTTGGACGGCGACTTCCACCTCGCCAAATTCTCGGGCGGAGCCCGGTTCCTTCGTCTGGATATCCTGTGAAACGGGAGTCACGCTCGGAGTGGTTCTCACAGCGACTGGGGGTTCGAGCGAAACCTGATTCGTCGGTGAGGAGACGCACCCTGTGATGGCGAAACTGCCGCAAATGGACAACCGAGCGAGAGTTTGACGATCAAAATGATGAATGATGGTTGAAAGAAATCGACGACGCATGGGGCTCCATCCTCAGCATTTCGTGGGGTAACGCCCGTAACATCGGCTCCTCTTTGATATCCGGAGAACGGAACCTCGGCATTTGTCATCAAGTCAACCGTTCACATCGGACTATCCCGAAGAAACAGCACAACCGGATCCAGGTATTCCCGGCCGAGTGTTGTATGGACGAACACTCCCCTATCGATGTCAACCGGCCAGTGGTTCCAAGACGCGGCGACACGGATTGGATGGGTCCCCCGAGGTCGGTCTGCAGACACGTTGGCCAGCTCGGGTTCAGGTCATCAACCAGTCCTTCCAGGTTGAATGCTGCACGAGAAATCTCGGAATGCTCGCTCGATTGCTGGGCGGCGGTCGGATAGGCTGTTCCGAGAAGCTCTAACAAGGAGTGAAACCGTGCCTGCCATTTGCAAATCTCTCAAGTCGTTGATCTGCGGACTGTTTTCGCTGTGTCTTTTGAATGGAAACATTGTCATGTCGGAGACCGTTCGCGTGTACGTGGGGACCTACACCAGGAACGGAAAGAGCGAGGGGATTTATCAATTCGATCTGGACGCCAAGACCGGTCAGCCCTCCGCGCCGCGAGCGGTGGCTCGGGTCACGAATCCGTCGTTCGTGGCATTCGATCCAAAGCACCAATACCTGTATTCGGTGGCCGAGGTGAGTGACTTTCCGGGAGCGGACGGTCCTGCGGGGGGGGTGGCGGCCTTTCGAATCGACCCGAAATCGGGAGACCTGTCGCCGCTCAACGAACAACTCTCTGGTGGGGCGGGGCCATGTCATGTGTCGGTCGACGCCACGGGGAAAAACGTTCTGGTCGCCAACTACGGGGGAGGAAGTTGCGGATGCCTTCCCGTGAGGGAGGATGGCTCGCTCGGCAAGATGTCGAGCTTTCACCAACACCAGGGTTCGAGCGTGAATCCCCGCCGTCAAGAGGGACCGCATGCCCATTCCATCAACGTTTCACCCGACAACCAGTTCGCAATGGTGGCCGACTTGGGACTCGATCAAATCCTCGTCTACAAGTTCGATCCCGATCAACACACCCTGACGCCGCATGACCCTCCCAGCGTCTCCACACATCCCGGCGCGGGACCGCGGCACTTCAGTTTTCATCCCTCCGGTAAGTTCGCTTACAACTGCAATGAGATGCAGATGACGGCGACCGCCTATGCCTATGATGCCCAACAGGGTGTCCTGACGCCCTTGCAGACCATAACCACGCTTCCCGATGGGGGAGCAGGCGACAATGATTCCACGGCGGAGTGTCTGGTCCACCCCTCTGGGAAGTTTGTGTACATTTCCAATCGGGGGCACGACAGCCTGGCAATCTTCCAGGTTCAAGGCGACGGCACGCTCAAACCAGCCGGACATGCCCCCACCTTGGGAGAAATCCCCCGCAACTTCGGCATCACCCCCGACGGGCGATTTGTCCTCGCGGCAAACCAGAATAGCGATACGATCGTCGTTTTCCGCGTCGACCTGAAATCAGGAGCACTGACCCCCACGGGGGATCGGATCGAAGTCCCCAGCCCGGTCTGCGTTCGCATGTTTGCCGTGGAATAACGACCTGGGAATCATTCGACAAAGTCGTTAAACAACCCGAAAACATTTGCAGAAGAACCTCGCCATGAAGACTTTCCTATTGAGTGCCATTGCGGCCGTGCTGTGTTCCGCGTTTTGTGTCGCGCAGGATAAACCCGAGGAGTACCTCCGCCCGTACCCGGAAGTCTGGTCCGTGACCGAAGGGCTCGTTGCCCCCGAAAGTGCCTACTTTGATGCGGCATCGGGATTTCTGTTTCTCTCTCAGATTGGAGACGGAGGCGGAAAAGCCAAAGATGGGGATGGCTGGATTTCCAAGCTGACTCCTGACGGCAAAGTCGTCGAAAACGTCTGGGTTCCCGGATTCAATGCTCCCAAAGGTCTCCGCAGCCATGGAAACACGCTCTGGGTCAGCGACATTGATCGGATTGTGGCGATTGATATCGAGAAGGGAGAAATCTCCAAGGAGGTTGTGATTCCTGATGCGCAGTTCCTGAACGACCTTGCGACCGGAGAAGACGGCACCGTCTACGTCACCGACATGGTGGCCAGTAAAGTTTATCAGTACAAGGACGGTCAGGTCTCCGTCTTCGCAGAGGGAGACGAACTTCAGAATCCCAATGGCTGCCTCGTCGATGGGGAACACCTTGTTCTCGGCGGCTGGGGAAAAGGGTTCAATCCCGAAGACTTCACGACTCAAGTGGGCGGCCAGTTACTCAAAGTCCATCGAACAACGAAGAAGGTCACGGCTTTCACTCCTGAGCCGACCGGATACCTGGACGGCATCGAGAAAGATGGCCACGGCGGCTACTACGTCACCGACTGGCGGAATGGCAAAGTGTTTCACATCAACGCCAAAGGGGAATCTCAAGTCATCATGACTTTCCCCCAGGGAGCCGCCGATCTGGCGTATCTCGTGGACCGCCACTTGCTGATCTTGCCACGGATGAAGGAAAATACTCTGACTGCGTTTGAGGTCAAATAGCCACAACCCATGGCGAAGTGAACATCGGGCGTGCGGCCAGGCAAAGTCACCGGTTCGACCCAAAGATGGCCGAAATTTTGCGACGAATTCGAAATTGGGCATACCGGACGTTGTCGCGAAGGGGGCTTTCCCCGACCGGACGTGGGGAACCTCCATTTTGACGGATGCTGGCGTTCATTTGGTAGAGTGCCCGGCGACGATCGAGATCCGGAGTTCGAAACGTGACACTGTAGGAGATGGACACCCCGGATCCGTTCTTCACCCAATGGGGAAACGTCACGGGAAAATGCAGCCCTTGCCCCGGTTGAAGTTCGTAAGTCCAGCCTGCGTTTTGGTGGACCTCCTTCAATTTGAGATTGCGGCCGCGATCTGAATAGAAGTGTTCCAGTTCCTGTTCGCTCAGCAGCGATCGGTCGTTACCGTCGAGCATGCGAATCTGTTTGCCACCACGAATCTGGAGTAGGAAGTTGTGCTCTGGATCGATGTGGTAAGGCGTGACCGAGCCGGGTGACGTCACAAAGACAAAGGATTGGGGATGAGTCATCCCTGGAGTAATCCCCTCGGTATGCGGTCGCAGTTCCTGGAGACATTCGTCCAGCAGTTGGCGATAGTCCGGATCTTGTTCAACATACTTGAGCACGAGCCAGGACTCGCACTCTTCAATCCGCCGGATGGTCTCTTCGGGACTCAGCCCGTTTTGCGGCGTTTGGGAATGGTCGACACTGACCGGCAGCTTCCCAAAGTTGTATTCGATGTTTTTCTCCGGAAGCGTTTTGGTGAGTTCCAGAATTCGCTCGATCTGAAACAGGGGGTGATCACACAGCGAATGCTGGATTAAGAATGGCTTCCGCGAGAAGCAGTTCTCGAAGTCGATCGGATTCAGGACGAGATGCGCTCCCCGTGTCGGTGTTGAAGGGGCGGCAACTCG
>JAGQQQ010000832.1 GCA_020426125.1 Planctomycetaceae bacterium | reverse complement strand
TCGAGAAGATCGTGGTGAGCATGGGGGTGGGCAAGGCCATTCAGGACCAGAAGATCCTGGACGAGGCATTGGAACACCTCGGTCAGATTACCGGGCAGAAGCCATCGGTTCGCCACGCTCGAAAGTCGATTTCCCAGTTTAAGCTTCGTGAAGGAATGCGGATTGGTGGCTGCGTCACGCTTCGAAAACAGCGGATGTATGAGTTTTTGGATCGTTTGATCACTTTGGTTCTCCCCCGGGTTCGCGACTTTCGGGGGCTGAATCCAAAGGCATTCGACGGTCGTGGAAACTATAGCCTGGGGTTGAGTGAGCAGGTCGTTTTTCCCGAGGTGAATGCGGATAAGGTGAGAAACATTCAGGGGATGAACATCGCGATCGTCACTTCAACCGACTCTGACGACGAGGCACGACTTCTGTTGAAAGAGTTTGGAATGCCGTTTCGTGCCGGAAAAGGCAAGTAGGCTGGAATCAAGAGAGATTCGGTCTCCATTCGAGTGAATGGATCGCGACCTATCGTGAATTGGTTGAGTAGATAGACATGGCCAGTAAATCAAAGATCGCCAAGGCGAACAAGAAACCCAAGTTCAGCAGTCGCGAGGAGCGAAGATGCGCTCTGTGCGGTCGGCCGCGGGCGGTTTACCGAAAGTTTAAGGTTTGTCGAATCTGTTTTCGAAAACTTTGTCTTGATGGACTTGTTCCTGGCGTCAAGAAAGCCAGCTGGTAGTGAGTATATGATGGCTCGACCCATGGGGCTCGGCTCATGTTGATCCGCAGAACACTGGGTGGGGTGGAGAAATAGTTCGATGATGACAGATCCGATCACAGACATGTTGACTCGAATCCGCAATGCGTTGCTGATCGAGCGACCCTTTGTGGACATCCCCCATTCCCGAGTCAAACAGGGCGTGGCCGATGTTCTGCAACGGGAGGGGTATATTTGGGATTACGAGGTCGTGGACCAAGAGCCTCGGAACTTGCTTCGAGTCAATTTGAAATATGGAGCGACCGGGGAGCGTGTGATCCAGAGTCTCAAGCGTGTCAGTAAGCCTGGCCGTCGTGTGTACACTGAATCACGTCACATTCCCGAGATCCTGAAAGGGATGGGCATTTGCATCCTTTCCACAAATCAAGGGATTTTGAGCAGCCGCGAGGCGAAGGCCAAGCACGTGGGCGGCGAAATTCTTTGTGAGGTTTATTGATTTTCGTCTTGAGATGTTTGGCTCAACCGGCCTGCCGGAGCCGTAAACTTCCGGGGAATATGATATGTCAAGAGTTGGAAAAAAACCGATCCCGGTGGACGGCAGTGTTGAGATTGCCGTCGACAATGGGAGTATCCGCGTTAAGGGCAAGCATGGCGAGCTCTGTCATACTTGGCACCCGAACATTGGCGTCGCGTGGAATGACGGAGACCGCGAGTTGGTGGTGACGCGGCCGAATGATCAACGTCATAACCGTGCGCTTCATGGATTGACTCGCGCCTTGATCGCCAACATGGTTCAAGGGGTGCAGCAGCCGTTCGAGAAAAAGTTGGAAATCCAAGGGGTCGGCTACCAGGCGACACTGAATGGCAAAAAGTTGTCTTTGCAAGTGGGGTTTGCGAACACGATCGTTTTGGACGTGCCGGACGGAGTGGTTTGCGAAGTTCCGGCACCGACTCAAGTGATCATCCGTGGTGCGGACAAGCACGCGGTGGGGCAGTTCGCAGCGAACATCCGCCGAGTTCGTCCTCCGGAGCCATACAAGGGCAAGGGGATCCGTTACGTTGGTGAAGTCGTCCGCCGTAAGGCCGGAAAGGCCTTTGGTAGTTGATCGGATACCCATTTTTCCTCACTCCCCAGGGGTGTCCCTGGTCCAATACTTCCATACGGCGTAAGATCGCCGGATCATCGGTTTGAGTACAATTTCAGGCGAGTCGTTTCATGAAACTCCAGCAACGGTTGGCGAAGCAGCGTTGGCGGCGTCGTAACCACGTCCGGAATCGAATTCGGTCAACTGGCCGTCTTCGGCTCTCCGTTTTTGCCAGTAACAGGCACATTTCCGCCCAGATTATTGATGATGAGACTGGGCGGACGTTGGTTTCCGCAAGTACAACGCAGAAGGACCTTGGTGGGGTCGGCAAGCCGCATTCCAACATTGCCGCTGCAAAGCAGGTGGGAAAGACACTCGGCGAACGGGCGACTTCCGCAGGGATTAAGCAGGTCGCTTTCGACCGTGGTGAACGGACATATCATGGCCGGATCGCGGCGTTAGCGGATGCGGCCCGAGAGGCCGGTTTGGATTTTTAGTTACGTGAGACATTCGATTTTGATCATGCGCCGTTGAGGCGTGTTCAGGAGTTGTGCCCGTGGTTGCTGAAGCATCAGGACAACAAGGTTCAAAGAATCCCGAGCGAGTTATTCAGATTCGTCGGTGTGCGTGCGTTGTCAAAGGGGGACGCCGGTTCAGTTTCGCTGCTCTTGTTGTCGTTGGAGACGAGAACGGCAAAGTTGGCTACGGATACGGCAAGGGGACGGAAGTTCCGATTGCGGTCGAGAAGGCCACAAAGCAAGCGAACAAGCGGTTGAAAAGGGTCAACGTTGAAGGGAATACGATTCCCCATCAGGTGGAGGGGCGGTTTGGAGCTTCACGAGTCCTGTTAATGCCCGCTTCTCCTGGTACTGGGATTATCGCTGGAGCGACGGTTCGTGCGGTTGTGGAGTTGGTTGGCATTAAGGACATTCTCTCGAAGAGCCGTGGTTCCTCAAATCCAGTGAATTTGGTTAAGGCAACGTTTGACGCGTTGGCTCGTTTGAGAAATCGAGAGGATGTGGCTCGGCTGCGTGGTGTCGAAGTTTGATCCTTTCTCATTTGGCTTGTTGCAAGATTGGTGCAGGTTTTTTCGCACCTGTCCAACTCTGATCAGTTTTGATCGAGCAAGATTTTGGACAAGTGGGATTTTGCGACGATGCTGGCGAGCCTGGTCTTCTCCGACTTGCAGGTTGGTGATTTGAAAATTCGGAAATGAGTTTAAGAGTTCGGGCTTCCCGACGAACATCCAGGAGCTTATGAAGATGGCTCCTGATCGGATTCACTGAGTGGCTTGAGGTTTGACATGATTATTGATGACGTCCATCGCGGGATACACAAGCGAAAGAAGCGGAAGCGGATCGGACGCGGCCCCGGTTCGGGCCACGGGAAGACCTCTGGTCGAGGGCACAAAGGGGAAGGAAGTCGCCGTGGCCACTCCCAGCGAATGGGGTTTGCTGGTGGTCAGATGCCACTCTTTCGTATCGTTGCCAAGCGAGGTTTCAACAACAAGGCATTTGCCGACAAAGTGGTCGCGGTGAATGTCCGAATGCTACAAGAGAAATTCGCCGATGGCGATGTCGTGTCCCCGGAGTCTCTTCGTCTGAAGGGTTTGGCCAAGGGGAATTATGATGTTTTGAAGATACTGGGTGACGGCGACTTAACCATTAAGTTGACGGTTCAAGCTCATCGGTTCTCGGCGTCAGCGAAGGAAAAGATTGAGAAGGCCGGCGGAAGTACGGAAGAATTGCCCACGAAGCAAGTCACAGTTGGCGGTCAAAAGATGGAGAGCCAGGACTCCTGACAGTCTTCTCGAAACTGGAATTTCGGTAATCAGGAGAGTTTGGGCTTGCCACGAGGGGATGGAATACGATAAGTCCTCCATTTTTCCTAGGTGTGAAAAGTGTGTTAGCAGGACTGCTTGGAGATTGATCCCAAGTTTGGGACATTTCGCTTACTCCCTGTCCAGCTCGTTCCCTTAAATACGATGAAGCGGCGTAAAGCACGATAAGGATGCCCATCGATGCTGTCTCGGTTGAGAATGATCTTTGCCATTCCGGAATTGCGGCAGAAGATCCTCATTACGCTTGTGCTCCTGGCCGTCTATCGGATGGGTTTCTCCATTCCCTTGCCGTTCATCAATCAGGAGGTCTTTGCGGAGACCTTTCGGAAGATGCAGGACCAGCAGGGAATCGGACAGGTCATGCAGGCGGTGGCGCTGTTGTCCGCGTCGCAATTGGGGAATGCCACGATCTTCGGTCTGGGGATCATGCCCTACATTTCGGCTTCAATTATCTTCCAACTGATGGGGCAGGTTTATCCGCCATTGGAAGCGCTCCAGAAGGAAGGCGAATCCGGGCGGAAGAAGATCAATGAATACACACGCTATGCGACCGTGTTGATCTGCCTGGGACAGAGTTATTTTTGGATCCGAATGCTGAGTGGCGGATTGGGGCAAGGTCTCATTCTCGATGGTTTTGACACTTGGTACTACCACTTAATCGCTACGGTTACGATGACAGCTGGGACACTGCTCCTGATGTGGATCGGGGAGCAGATTGATGAATACGGCGTTGGCAATGGGATTTCATTGCTGATTATGGCGGGAATCATGGCCCAGATGCCCGCGGCAGGCGTTGAACTCTTACGTCCAGCTTTCAAATCCGGGGTGGGCTTGGGGACTCCGGCCGGCATCGACAAATTGCTTCCGTTGGCTGTGCTGTTCGTTGCGGTTGTGTTGGCGGTGATTGCCATCACCCAGGCCCAGCGGCGTATTCCGATTCAGAGCGCGAAGCATGTTCGGGGCCGACGAGTTCTCGGAGGCCAGAAGCAGTTTCTCCCGTTGCGCGTAAACCAAGCTGGCGTGATGCCGATCATTTTCGCCTCCAGTCTGCTGTTGTTCCCGATGATGATCTTTGGTTGGCTGGCTCAGGCTTTTCCCAATCAGACCTTGCAAACGTTGTCGTCGGCATTTGGGTCAGGGCGTGGGCTGCTCTACAACTTGTTGTATGTCTCACTCATTTATTTCTTCTGCTACTTCTGGACAAGCGTGACGTTCAACCCGAAGGATATGGCGGAAAACTTGAAGGACTACGGAAGCTTCATTCCCGGATATCGTCCTGGTGCCCACACGGAGAAGTATCTCGATCAGGTCATGACGCGGATCACTTATGTGGGGGCGGGCTTTCTCGCGATCATCGCGGTGATTCCCACCATGGTCGCAATGGGAATGGATATCTCTCTTCTGGTTGCCGGTTTCTATGGGGGAACGGGGTTGCTGATCGTTGTTTCCGTCGCGCTGGACTTGATTCAGAAGATTGACAGCCATCTTGTGATGCGGAATAAGCCTGGTATGTTGGAATCGGACGAGGTCTGATCTCTCGTCATGATTACGCTGAAAAGTCAAAGAGAGATTGGCCTAATGCGCAAGGCGGGCCAACTCGTTGCTGAGGCTCACTCCGTTGCATCGTCACTGATTCGACCAGGGGTAACCACTGGGGAGATCGACGCGGCCGTCGAACTCCTGTTTAATGAACATGGCGCCATCCCCCTCTTCAAGAATTTTCCCGGGGAAGTTCCGTTTCCTGCTGTGACCTGCACCAGCGTCAATGAGCAGATTGTGCATGGGATACCGGGTGATGTGGAGCTTCAGGCTGGGGACATTCTCAGCATCGACACTGGATGTAACCTCAACGGCTGGTGCGGAGACTCCGCGTGGACCTACCCCGTGGGAGAGGTTGACGGTTCCTCGCAGAAGCTGATGGATGCCGGGATCGAGATTCTTCGAACGGCGGTCGCGGAACTCCGAACCGCCAAACGTTGGTCGGAGGTCGCTCTCGCGATGATGGCCGTTGCCAAGGATCGTGGAGTTTCTCTTGTCGAACAGTTCGTGGGCCATGGAATTGGACGCTCCATGCATGAGGCACCGCAGGTTCCGAATTACTTCCGTCCCAACATGAAGTTTGAGGATTTCGAGATTCAGCCCGGCTTGGTGCTAGCGATTGAGCCGATGGT
>JAGQQQ010000831.1 GCA_020426125.1 Planctomycetaceae bacterium | reverse complement strand
GCGGTTTGCGCTGAACTCATGTTCTGGGGATGCTCGGGTTCTGTCAAGACATCTCGACTTCACGTCCTCGCTTCAAAGACATCAGTAGACTGAAATTCCCCTCAGCCGGATGCCCGAAAGATTCCAGGACATGGTGCTGCTTCCGGGTTGGTTTTCAGAGAATTCTCAGCAAATTGAGATCTTCACGCCTTCTTCTGGAATCCCAAACAAGGATACGCTGTCAGCTCCCCGGGAAACGGAAGAAATTCCCCATCTCGACGTGGTCGTCGAAAAATCGGTCGGTCCAACTCCCCGAAACAGACCGATTGGGTTTCCGGACGTCACCTGTCCATTCCCGATGTCAGCAGTCTGGACCATTCGGGAGCCAGCTTCAGTAGTCGAGGCTGGCCCCACCCTCGACCTCAAGTCCCTGCCCCGTGACGAAGCTGGAATCTTCGCACGCAAGGAAGAGACAGACTCGCCCGATTTCCTCGGGATCGGCCATGCGACCGAAGACCTGGAGTTCGGCGACACGTTTCATCGCCGATTCGGGGTCAGGCAGCGTCGATGCCCAGTCACGCATGAGGGGCGTGTCGACATTGCTGGGGAGCACCGCATTCACACGAATTCCGTCAGGCCCCAGTTCGACGGCGAGCGCCTTTGTGAAACTGAGTTGGGCTCCTTTGGTCGCCGCGTAGGCCGAGGAGTGCTCCTGCCCGAGAACGGCGGTCATCGAGCTCATATTGACGATGGTGCCCTTCGTCTTGCGAAGAAACGGCACCGCCGCCCGCGACGCGGCAAAGGTACTGACAAAGTTAATCCGCAACAGCCGCTCCAGGTCGGGAATCGAGTTCTCCTCAATTGGCGTTGCCGGAGGATGGACACCGACATTGTTGACCAGACTGTCAATTCTTCCAAATTGCTCCGCGACTTTTTGGACCGTCGCTTCAATGGCCTCCGGGTGAGCCGCGTCACAAGGAAAGTAGTGTGCTGTTCCGGGTCCGTCGTTTGTGAGTTCTTCGGCCAGGGCTTTCCCGGCGTCATCATCGATATCGAACAGGGCGACCGTGGCCCCTTCCTTCGCGAAGACGCGACAACAACCGGCGCCGATGCCTTTGGCTCCGCCGGTGACGATCACAACTTTGTTGGCAAACCTCATCGAACGATTTCTCCCGGTTATGACAATCTTGCGGTCTGGGAATTTCGAAATCCTGCGGGGTGAGCGTTTGCCCCCTCACCTGCGCGACGTACGGTTACGGAAGATTGGTCTCCTGGAGCCCATTCTTCAAGCCGTTCACTGCTGCAATCCCCTCCCCATGAACGGCGGCCCCTCCACTCAACGACGGCGGAAGACACGGACACATGGCGGAATCCACAGTCGAAATCGAAGACCAGACCGATCTCTCCGATGCCTTTGATCTGGACGCCCCCTCCGAGGAAGATAAGTCGATCTACCTCGAAGCGGGTCGCGGCGGAGCCGTCAAAAAGAAGGTTTCCGCCAAGTCGATCAAAGGCAACCGCCAACTCGAAGATCTGTTCGCTCGAGTGAACACCTTACTTGGCGAGAAAGGGGAGGAGGCGGAAAAATTTGCTCCCAAGGTTCCCGAAACTCTCGAGCAGACCGGCCTCCCGGAAGACTCCATTCAAAAGTTGGCACTCAAGTACCTGCTGCAAAAAGGAGCTGCGACGGGCCGCGAAATCGCGACTCAAATTAAGATCCCTTTCGGCATTATTTTCCCGCTGCTGAAAGGTTGGAAGAACGAACAGATTGTCACCTATCGCAACGCCGCAGAGATGGGAGACTATACGTTTGCCATCACCGACACCGGACGCGATCGGGCGCGAAAATTCAGTGAGGAAGGAACCTACTGCGGAGCGGCTCCCGTCGGCCTGCCTGAATACCTCAAAGCGATGGAAATGCAAACCATCGCGGGGATGGAAGCCTCCGAGGAAGACCTGCATAATGCCTTCTCCGATCTCCTGATCAGCACGGACATGTTCGAACGGCTCGGACCGGCCATTAACTCAGGACGCGGAATGTTCCTGTTCGGCGA
>JAGQQQ010000830.1 GCA_020426125.1 Planctomycetaceae bacterium | reverse complement strand
ACCCGGTGGAAGCCTGATAGTTTCAATTTCCGTATCCTCATGAACCCCTTTAAAAGGATCTCCTCATGTCTCTCGATTTTTCTGCTCTTGATAACTCCCCTCGCCTGTTGCTGGAAGTTCCTTTGAAGCCGGTGCAGGGTTCCCGATTCCAGCCGACCGGTTTTCCCGATCTAGGCGCCGCCACGTTTAAGGGGTTCAATCCCGACGGCGAACGGGTGGAATGCCTACTGGTGGAATCGGCACAGTCCATGGCCAACCGGCTCGAAGCGGTCTGCTGGAACGAAGCCGAGGACAAACCTGTCCAATCTCTTCGGGGAATGCCTTATGTCGAAGTGTCTGAAAACGGAAAGGTCATTACCAACTCGCTCCTTGAAGCCCATCGTCTGAACAGTCCATACATCCTGGAGAGCAAGGACAAGACATTCTTCGACACACTCAAAGAAGAGCTAGGCGGACTGGAAGTGGGCCGTGTCGATATTCGAAAACTGGCAGAGACATTGTTGAAATATGATCCGAATTCCCTTCTGCACGGAATTTTCTTGGCGAAAAAAGATCTCGCGGGTGGGCGGCTTCGCTTGCCTCGGATTCTGTCTTCGTTCATAGAGGCCACTGACGTGGAAGTGGTGTCGAGTGGCGGCGTGAAGAACGATTCCCATGACCCGCAGGGAGATACGTCGAAAGGATTCGGCAATGTCCCCTTTCACCGCGAAGAATATGCGTCGCCTTCAATCAAGGCCTACTTCAACATCGACTTGGCCCAGCTTCGAGGCTACGGGCTCGGCCAGGATGCCGAAACGTTGCTGATCGCCATCTCCCTCTTCAAGATTCAGAGCTTCTTACAAACGGGCCTGCGTTTGCGAACTGCTTGCGATCTGGAACCGGCGGGCGACATCGTCATCAAAAAGCCAAGTGGGTTTAACTTGCCTGAACTGGACGAACTCGAAAGCTCATTGCCGACGCTGATTGAAGCCGTCGCGGACTCTTTTGCGGATCCTCGCGTTACGTCTGTGACCTACAAGAAATAGAAATGTGAGGTTGTCCCAAAGCTATAATGAAGAGTAAAGAAACATGATCGCAATCCAACTGACCTTCCCCACCGGGAAGTATCATGCCACGCCCTGGGGCCGGCAGGTCAATGAAGGGGCTGTGGAATGGCCCCCATCTCCCTGGAGAATCCTGCGAACGCTGATCGCTGTTTGGCACCACAAGTTTCCGGATGTTCCCCCAGAAGCGATGAGGTCCTTGATCACTGCGTTGTCCGTGCCGCCGTCGTACCATCTGCCGACCGTCTCACATGGTCACACGCGGCACTACATGCCAGTGGCAAACGAGAGAAAGAAGATCTTCGACACATTCATCGCACTGGCGCCGTCTGATCCCCTCGTCATTTGCTGGCCCGAAGCCAATCTGGATGAGGGGCAGCGAGAACTCTTGCAGCGACTGCTTGGTTCGATGAACTATTTTGGTCGCGCCGAATCCTGGGTGCAGGCCGAACTGCTCACGGAGTATGCGGGGGAGTTCAATGCCAAACCATTGAATGGGGAGGGCATCCAACACTCCCAGGAACTCGTGCGGCTCTTGCTTCCCACCACCGACAAGGAACACGCCGAGTGGAGAGAAAAGATGTTGGAGTCGTTGACGGCTGATGAACTCCGCAAAAAACAGGAGAAGGAGGCCGCCAAGGGGAAGCCAATCGAGAAAGTGAAGCTCAGTAAGAAGCAGATCGACCAACTGGATTCCGCCCTTCCGGTGACGGTTTTCGACGCCCTGCACGCTGAGACGAGCGATATCCGCAAAGCCGGATGGAATCGCCCGCCAGCAAGTGAGTGGATGGACTACGTCAAAGACCGGGATTCTCAGCGGCCCCATTCAACCAATGGAGGCTCCGGGAAAACTCACCATCCTACCGTGGCTCGATATGCGATCGCCAGCACAGTTCGCCCCAAACTGACCGAAGCATTGTGGATCGGGGAACGAGTTCGCCAAGCCCTGTTGAGTATTTCGGAAAGCGCTCCCATTTTCCTCGGACGTGAGACGTCGACCGACGAAGTGAAACTTATGCAAGGGCACCGCCATGCCCATTACCTTTGCGAATCCAACAACGACCGGCAGGGACGGATAACGCATCTCACCGTATTCGCACCCGACGGCTTCGAACTAACCCAAATCGACGCGCTCAACAAGTTCCGCAGAACTTGGGGTCGAGATGGACATGATCTCCAGTTTGTCTTACTTGGCATCGGCGAGCCGACGGATTTCGGAGGGGCGAATGAGATCAAAGGCCAGTCACCCATTTTAGCGGAAGATTCTGTTTGGGTTTCGCGAACTCCCTTCGTTCCCGCCGATCGGCTCCGTCGAAACTACAATCTTTCGGATGAGGCAGAACGGCATCGCTGCGAACTCGACTTGGCAAGGATGATTCGCAAGGAGTTGCAACGTCGCGAATGGCTCAACGAATGCGGCGAGAAACTGGAATCCGTGAAGGCTGTCCTTGATCCAAAACTCGCGGGTACCATGCTCGGCGGGAAACAGACACGTTGGCTCAGTTTTCGCCGTCACAGAAAAAGCGGAGGCGGCCGTCAAGGAGATTCACACGGATACGGCCTCACACTAACATTTTCTGAGCCGGTTAGGGGACCGATCGTTCTCGGCTATGGTTGCCACTTCGGCCTGGGTCAGTTCGTTCCACTGAAGCATTAGTTTTACAAAAAGCCCTTGCAACCGAGAAATAGTTTTTGACGCCGAATGTAACACTAGGTATTCTAGGGCGACATTCTTGAAAGAGTAAAAAAAGTCCCCACGCTTCATACGGATTGCGTGGGGTGTTGACAGGGAGGGCCACCTTCCATCGCTCGGGGGTCAACTCTTGGAGGAATCCGGGGGGCCGGAGCGGAGGCTTCTGGGCGCGTGTTTTCCTGACTGCGCGGCCATGAGCAACGTCGTCTGAAGGCGGATGCCGGACGAGGGCAGAAGGATGTCCCATGATCTCGGGGCCCAATCCCGGCGATGATGACGTCGACGCTACGTCTCAACGCCTCGTCAAAGACACCGAGTGTGTTCAAGCAAACAGTTCTGCCGCACAGTTAAACTGTGCGGCGAAAGGGAACGATGCCCCTTCCACTCAACACTCCACTCTCGACCCTCAACCATTCCTCATTCCCGTGCGAATGCTGAATGAATTCACGTATTGCCCCAGGCTGGGGTATCTCGAATTCGTGCAGGGGGAATGGGCCGAAAACATCGAGACAATGCAGGGGACGTTCGGGCATCGGCATGTCGATAAGCCGGATCGCAAGCCCGTGGCCAAAGGGAACGGGCGGTCCTCTTCCGATAAGAAGTCTGAGGAAGACGACGGCGACGCCCCACCGGACACCATTCACGCCCGGTCCATCATGTTGTCGGCCGAGAGTGAAGGACTGCTGGCTAAGCTAGACCTGCTGGAAGTCGATGGCAATACCGTCACCCCGGTCGATTATAAACGGGGAAAGATCCCCGACGTCCCCGAAGGAGCCTATGAACCGGAGCGGGTGCAACTCTGCGCCCAGGGGTTAATCCTTTGCGAGAACGGCTATGAATGCACTGAGGGGGTTCTGTATTACATTGCCTCGCGGCGCCGCGTGGTGATCCCGTTTACGGAGGAACTGATTGCCCGAACCCGGGAGTTGGCCCGACAGTTTCGGGACACAACCGCAAGCGAAGTCTGCCCGCCGCCGCTTGATGACAGTCCCAAGTGCCCCCGGTGTTCGCTGGTGGGAATCTGCCTCCCCGATGAGACCAACCTGCTGCTCCATCAACAGGATTCAGCGACCGAAGAAACTTCCACGAAGGACGGACTCCGCAAGCTTCTCCCCGCTCGGCAGAACGCTTTGCCGCTCTACGTGCAAAATCAGGGGGCATTCATCGGCAAGTCGGGGGAGCGGATTACCATCAAGCTCAAGAAAGAAGAATTGGCCAGCGTCCGTCTGCTTGACGTCTCCCAGGTCTGCACGTTTGGCAATGTCATGTTCTCCGCTCAGGCCATTCAGGCGTTGACGAACCGGGGAATTCCGATTTGCCACCTGACCTACGGCGGATGGTTTCATAGCATGACCTCTGGACTGATTCATAAGAATATCGAGCTACGAATCCGGCAATTTGCCGTTGCGGCCGACCCGTCGGAGTCACTGAGAATTGCCCGTCAATTGATCACGGGGAAGATCAAGAATTGCCGCACGTTGCTGCGCCGACATTTGAGTGATGCCAAGCATCCCGTGTTAAAGAGTCTTGCGGAGTATGCCCGGCGAGCCCAGTCAGCCGAGTCAGCGGAAACATTGCTCGGACTCGAAGGGATGGCCGCCAAGGAATACTTCGCGGAGTATTTTGCCTTGTTGCCCGTTCATTTTCATGCCGACGTGAACGGCCGCAACCGCCGCCCTCCGCGTGATCCCATTAACGCGGTCCTCTCGTTTGTGTATAGCCTGTTGACAAAGGAACTGACCGTCGCTTGCCAATCCGTCGGGTTCGACCCAATGCTGGGCGTGTTTCACCGTCCTCGCTATGGACGGCCCTCTTTAGCATTAGACCTCGCGGAGGAGTTTCGCCCGCTCATTGCGGATTCCGTCACGTTGATGGCCTTTAACAATGGGGAGGTCGGTCCGGACTCCTTTATTGAACGGGCCGGTTCCGTCGCGATGACGGACGCTGGCCGTCGCAGCGTGATCGCAGCCTACGAACGTCGACTGGAGTCGGAAATCACCCACCCCATCTTCGGTTACAAGATTTCGTATCGACGGATCCTGGAAGTCCAGGCCCGTTTGTTAGCTCGACATATTCTCGGTGAACTTCCCGAGTATCCGATATTCGTCACCCGCTGAATGGACAACGGAGGTCACATTTCACGAATCCCGAACCCCAAACCCCCGACTCCCTCATGCGCAGCGTCTACCTCATCGCC
>JAGQQQ010000829.1 GCA_020426125.1 Planctomycetaceae bacterium | reverse complement strand
CCGGGATGAAGCCGGAGTTGCCCTTGCCGCCAGTCGAGCCAGTTCGGACCGCCGAAGTTCCAGAGACGCCATCGGAGGTCCCCTCTCCGAATCCAAAACTCGTCGCGATTCCGCAAGAGACCCCGATGCGAACGGAAGTTCCCTTGGAGTCGGGGGCGCCTGCCATGAAGGCTTCTCCCGATGACCCGGAGGCCCCGGCTGTTTCCGAAACCGAGCAGGCGATTCCGCAAAAGTCCGATTCGAATCCACCGGAAATCGCCCCCCAACCCACTACGGAACCAAACCCCGTCCCGCAAAAAAACACCACGGGCAATCGGTCGACGCCAGTTATCCGCCCTCAAAGAGCAGCCCCGCGCCGTCCGTTGATGCCGATTTTGCGGAGGCTGAGCCTGGAGGAAGATCTCGAAGAAGAGTCCGAGCCTCAGGCGATGCCGATCCTGACGCGTCCTGCCCCTCCGGCAACGTCTGAGGACCGACCGTTCACGGATGATGACTTCTTGTCGAATTGAGCGAGACCAACGACACTACGTTTCGTGATCACCATATTCGAATGGAAACCACCCGAGGAACACTTCTCCCGGGTGGTTTCATCGTCTTTTCTCGACGTTGGCTCGACGTGGTCAGGGGGCCCCATTACTCACGGGAACCTTCCCAGGCGTTCTCGAACCGGCGTTCGATCGCATCGGCTCCGGGTATGGATTGGCGAGTCCAGTCGAGAAAGAGCCGGGCCTGTTCCAATTCGGGAATGTGCCAATCCGATGTCCCCGATCGAATTCTCAGGGCGGCGTGGTGCAAGCACAGAGCGGCGGCGACGGAGACATTGAAGCTCTCAACGAAGCCGTACATCGGGAGATGGACGGCTTCGTCGGCGAGTTCGACCGCCAAATGGGGAAGCCCTTCTTTTTCTGTCCCGAACACAAAGGCGACTGGCGTGTCATATGAGATCGTAAGGGCGGAACGGCTCATCTCAGTCGGGACGGTTGCCAGAATACGGTAACCCTTTCGGCGCAGGACACTGTACACACGATCAATTGCGTCGTCCCCGCCATACTGATGAAGGTTCAACCACCTGTCGGTCCCCAGCGAGATTTCGGAATTCGTCTCGAAATCATATTCGGATTCCACGATGTAAACATCCTGCAATCCCAGCGCTTCGCATGTGCGGAGGACGGCACTGGCATTGTGCTGTTGAAATAGATTGACCAGAACAGCCGTCAGGCGATTTGTTCGATTCGCGAGAACGTCTCGGAACCGGCATCGACGAGAGTCCGTCAAAAAGGAAGAAAGGTACTCGGAAAGGGCGAATTCATATTCGGTCATCGAATCGCTTGTCGAGAGTCCGTAGCTGAAGTATCCTAAGGAATTGACCGTGAATGCGTGAGTTTCGAATACCATTTTCGACTCTCACGTGGGGAAGGGTGTTGTCATGAATGGTGGGCATAGCTCAGTCGGTTAGAGCGCCAGATTGTGGATCTGGAGGTCGCCGGTTCAAGTCCGGTTGTCCACCCTTTTTTCCCCACCACGGAACACAAAACTTGGCGTTTCCAGGAGACGTTGAAAAGTCGGCTCCCAATTCGCCGGAAAGTGTATCGGCGGTTGCGGTTCTCGATCAACGAAAAGGTAGGGTTTCCTCTTCGTTTCCGTAGTAAACGATCCCACCCCTCCTGCATCACTTCCTTCAATCTCGCCCCTTCCCAGTCCACAGCAACGTGGAATCCTTCCTTTTCCTTCGGAACCGTTTGAAATACAGACGGGGCACGCTCATGTCGAATTCCTCTCTCGTGCGAATTGAAGTTATCCGAGGTGTCACCGTCGTTTCCATCACGAAACCAGGATTCAGTGTGACAGAGGATGTGATGGATCAGGTCTCCCATCTCCTACTTGGGGATTCTCTGGGAGACGACTCGCCCGTCTTGATGGACTTGACCAATGTTGAGTTCTTCGGTTCCTCTTTCATCGAAGTGATGTTTCGTATTTGGAACAAGCGAAAGAGCAAAGGGGAACATGCCTTTGGGATTTGTGGTCTCACCGTGGATTGTCGCCAGATCCTGGAAGTGACCAATCTGACGTCCGTTTGGGATGTTTACGACACGCGGGAGGAAGCGTTGAAGACAATGTCCCCAGACGCATAAGGCGAGCGGCGGATGAAAGGATACCAAACAAGCCCGGTAGAACAGGTTTCCAACCTGTTGTTGCGGCAGGATGCATCCCGTCCTACCAGTAAGTTTCCTTCCGCCGAACACCTAAGCGAAGAGCCGTCTCGCCCAGATTATCCGTTGTCGCGGAGCGTGCATCTGAAAATTGAAACCGCCTCGGTACGACCAGGAGACGATTGTGGTCAATCCGGCTGGCATGGTGTGTTCTCGGCTCTCTTTCGCGGTCGAAACGTCCCGAGTTGACAGCGAATCGTGCTCCCCAGTGTCAAAACTGGCTTGAGGACTGAAAGTGAGCAGGTCGCATGACAGGTTTTGAATCCGTTGTAAAGAAATCCAAAGACTGATCAGCGCAGAACGACGTCGTATGGAAAATGACGCTGCCGCTCGAACTCGAACAAGGTTTTGATTGCGGTTCTTAATCTTGTCGGGGTGTTGGTTCCGCTGCTCCTTGAACCGGGACCCGACGACGGCTGGCCGGTGCGATTTTTGGGAGACGTACAGTCAGAACTCCGTCGGCGAGTCGGGCTTCGACCCGTTCCTCTTCAACCGGGCAAGGCAGCCAAAGCGATCGAGAGACCTTGCTCGCACGACGTTCGGACCGATGGTATTTGCGGCCTGGATCCGTTTCATCGGCCGTTGACTGCCTGTGTTCGGCCGTCACCGTCAGATAGTTCTCCCCGACATCCACTTGGATTTCATCAGTGCGGAAACCTGGAAGATCCATTGTCACCTCGACTGCGTCAGACGTTTCGGCAACATCGGCTTTCGGACCGCTATCGGGACGGAGTGAGGGAATCTGGCCGCCGAAGAAGTTTTCGAGCAGGTCGTTCATCTCCTGTCGAAGAGCCTGAATGGGAGGGTTTGCGTACCAGGGACGATTGCTGGCTGGTTTCGATTGGTCACTCATGGCTTTCTCCCACTCATCGCTCTGAAGGTGATGTATCCGTTGATTGCCGTAACAGGCGCCGATCAGATTCCCTGGCGATTTCCGATCCAGGACATCACGACGCTGTTCTTGAATTGTCGCAAGGGATTTCAGAGAGAAAAGGGAAAATCAGGGGTTGGTCCATGATCCCGGCCGAGCCGCAGGGCAAACATGTGCGTTCAACAAGGCCGGTGATGACGACTTCAGCGGTTCGAATCGACGCAAAGGCCAACGAATCCATGCAAATCTGTTGATGCCAAGGGAAGTGGCCTTCTAGAATGACGATGTGTCGACAACTGATCGGCACCTTTGAAAACGGTCCCGCCGTCTCCTGCCCTCCTGGAGCCACCGTTGATTTACCTGAAATGGATTGGTCGTTTGCTCTTTGGGCTCGCAGGCATCGCTGCGTGCTGGGGGGCGTGGTACATCGTCTACCAGGACTCGTTGGAACGGATGGCCACCGAGGACGCGGCTCCCATGAAGGTTCCGATTTCGGTCGAAGTGGTTCCGGTTCTCGAACAGGAGATGCGGGAACAGATCACGCTTGTTGGGAGTCTGGTGCCAATCGCTCAGACCGAAGTTCGATCCCGCACCACCGGATACATTGCTTCCATGCCGGATCGCATTCGAATTGGGGCGGTGGTTCAGAAAGGAGACGAGCTTTGCCAGTTGGATGCGGAGTCCTTGAAGAAGAACGTCCAACGTTCGAAGGCGGCTTTACAGGTGGCTCAGAAGCAACTAGATGCGAGAGAGGTCGAGCGAGATCATGCACATTTAATATTGAATCGTCAGCGGCTGCTTCAGGAACGTGGGGCTAGTACTCTGGAGGAATTGGAATCGGCAGAAGTGGCGCTCAAGATCGCCGAGGCGAATGTGAAGCTGGAAGCCGCCCGCGTCTCCCAAGCGGAGGCCGAACTCCATCAGGCCGAATTGGAGCTCGAAGATTTGAACCTACGGGCGCCGATCGACGGTTTTATCGCGGAACGGATGATGGACGTGGGCGACCTTGCACAACCGAATATGCCGCTTTTGCGGATTGTCAAACTGGAGACGGTGCAGACAACCGTTCAAGTCGTCGAACGGGATTACAGCAAGATTCATGTCGGACAGCGGGCGGAAGTGACTGTGGATGCGTATCCCGGAAAGGTCTTTTCGGGATCCGTTGCTCAAGTGTCGCCCGCGCTGGATGTGGAAACGCGAACGGCCCCGATCCTTATTGATGTTCCCAACAAAAATGGACAGCTCAAACCAGGGATGTTCGCGCGTGTCTCGCTGACGCTCGAAGAAGATCGCAAAGCGTTAACCATCCCTGTCGCCGCGGTGATCGAGGAAGACGGCCAATCCTGCGTGATGGCGGTCGATCCGCAATCCCAACAGGTCTTTCTGCGAAAGATTGAAAGGGGAATGACTCATCAAGGCGTCGTGGAAGTCCGATCGGGCCTCGATCCTTCGGAACACGTCATCACACTGGGAAACCGGCTCGTCCGGCCAGGCCAAGTGGTGAATGCCGTGGAAGTTCCTTGGCCAGTCCCGTTGGTCGCCGGGCAGGCCGTTGTTTCCCCCGAAAACAGTCCAGGCGAGTAATCCCCTTTGCGAGAATCCGACACCGTCATTTCGCACTCAACTCGTGGACATAATTGACAAGGGCTTTCACGTTCTCAGGCTTCATATCAGGATGAACCCCGTGTCCCAGGTTGAAGATATGTCCTGGTCGCCCCTCTGCCTGATTGAGCAAAGCCTGTGTTCTCTGCTTGAGAACGGGGAGCTCGCAGTAGAGTGAAACGGGGTCCATGTTCCCTTGAATGGCCCGTTCGTACCCCACGGTCGTCCACGCCTCATCAAGTCGAACCCGCCAATCGATTCCAATGACCCGTCCTCCAGCGGCCGCCTGAGACGGAATCAACGCGGGATTACCCGTGAGGAAATTGATCACGGGCGTTTCTGAAGGGAGTGACTCAATGAGCCGTTTCGTGTGGGGTTGAACATAACGGTCGTAGTCATCGGGGCTGAGACAGCCGGCCCAACTGTCAAAGATCTGGACCGCCTGGCATCCGGCCTCAATCTGAGCACGCAGGTAGTCGGAAAGGCTGTCGACGAGTTTGTTCATGAGTTCCGTCCAAGCGCCTGGATCGTTGAACATCATCGATTTGGTTCGGACATAGTTCTTTGAACCGCCTCCTTCGATCGCGTATGACGCCAGAGTAAACGGTGCCCCCGCGAAACCCAGCAAAGGGATATTCCCAGGCAGATCGCGGCGAATCAGTTGGACCGCCTCGAACACGTAGCCCAAATCGCTGACATTTTCGATCGGTCGCACGCGCCCCACTTCGTTGGCACTGGTGATCGGATTGTGGATGACGGGGCCCTCGCCTTTCTGATACTCCAGGTCGAAGCCCATGGGCTGCAGAATCGGGAGCAAATCCGCAAACAGAATCGCCGCGTCGACCCCCAGGACCTCGCGTGCGGTCAGTGTCACTTCGGCGGCCAGTTCGGGACGCTTGCAGAGTTCAAGAAACGTGACCTTGCTCCGTACGGCCATGTATTCTGGAAGATATCGCCCCGCTTGGCGCATGATCCACACGGGAGTGCAGTCCGTCGGCTCGCATCGGGCCGCTTTAAGAAATCGAGAATTGTGGAGTTCTGGCGTCATGGAGATTCCGTGTGAGCGGACCGTTCGGGATCGATATCGAATCGTGGACGGCAGTTTATGGGAAGCACTCAACTTCGATAACACAGGCGGCTGACCTCTCTTG
>JAGQQQ010000828.1 GCA_020426125.1 Planctomycetaceae bacterium | reverse complement strand
TAGATCCAGAAGGCTTGGCCAACGAGAAACTCTCTGGGGACCGCCTGCTGATCCTCCCGCCAGAGTCGACTGTCACGGCTGCGGGGGCTGTTGTCTCCGAGAGCGAGGTAGCCATCGGGGCCGATCTCAATCGTACGTAGATCGAGCTCGCTGGCCTTTTGGAGATAGGCATCCGCCCAGGCATTGGGATCGATTAAAAGACGTTCCAGATCTCGCTGAAATCCTTTGTTCAATTGAAACTTCAGGTCCGACTGAGGGAAGTCCGCCCGGTAGTAGATGTCCCGTTCGATCTTGAGGTGGGAGACTGTCGCCGAAACATTTGACGCCGCGATACCGAGTGGCGTCAGATCCATTTCCGTGGGGAAAGGATTGCCGACAGCTCCCAACGGTTGAATCAATGCCCCGTCGCCGAAGTCAATCAACCGATTGTTGACCCACAGGCAAAGTCGATCGTCCACGTTGGCGAACGAGACCGAATACGACCCGGCTCCCTGGATCGGGGTTGATGCAGTCGCGAGTTCGCGGACCCGTTCGTTCATCTGGGAGTTCACCTCCTCCAGCACGGCGGCGCCCGTTTCGACATTGATGCGGCAGCGATACCATGACGGTCCTTCCACCAGTTCCAACAAGACTTCTGGTTTGGATCCCACTTCGCTGACTTGCAGATCAAAGTTGAGTGTCAGGTCGGCGACCCAGTAGGTGCCGAGATCGATTCCGCTGGGAGAGACGGCCTCAAAGTGTCTGACGTCCGAACCGGTGTAGATGTTGTAGGAGCAGAGATCCGCGATGAGTCGAGCCCGGGGATCGAGTGGCTTGCCCTCTTTCAGGTTCCGCCAGTCGTTCACGGTGGGAAAGAAATGCCGGTAGCGGAGCCAACTCTCCTTGCCCGCATCCTTGGAGATTGTGTACGTCCTCGTGTCAAAATCGGCCTGCCAGCCGTCGTCCGTTTCGTTCCAACCCGCGACACGTCCGATGTCACCGCGCTTGACACCCGCCCAGCGTTCTGGCCATCCGGCGGCCAAGAGTTCCCGAGGGGCGTGATCGTCGTCATGGACGGGAATCTGAATGAGTCGCTGTTTCTCCGGAGGCTTGCGAAGAACCTGTTCGGCTCCATCCTCGACGAGATACAGATTGCCCCCTTTGATTCGAATGGTCTCATTGGGAAGGCCCACGAGACGTTTGATGTAGTTGGTCTTCGGTTCTTCCGGAAACTTGAAAACAAAGACGTCGAACCGTTCCGGGTCGCCAAATTCATAAGGATATTTATTGACGATGATCCGGTCGCCATTGAAGGCCAAGGCATCGTACAACTGCTCGTTGTTAGCGCCGCAATTTGGGCACAGGGCGCTCGTCACCCGGGCATCGGGAAAGAGATAGCCGGTTTCGGGATTCACCTCGTCGCTGGCGCCCACGACGATCGGATTCCCGCACTCGGTACAGGTCGCCTCCTTGTGGCGTCCGTAAAGGGTGGGTGCCATGGAGCCCGTGGGAATGACAAACGCTTCCGCTTCGAATGTCCGAAACATGAACGCGAGGACGAATGCAAACAGGATCGATTCGATCGTATCCCGGGTACTTTCCTTGTCCTTCGGCTTTTCGGACGGCTTTGCCCCTTCGGCCTGTTCCACTTGTTTCGAATCATCCTGAGTTGTCGCAACCATCATCAATCCACAATGAAGAATCTCGATTCCTGATCAGCCTGTTTGTTGAGAGCGTTTTCCATTCTACGCTCCTGGCACGCCGGATGTTGGCCGCATGATAATGATTGACGAATCAATTTGCGTCCAACGGGGCAACGGAACCCGCTCTGATGCCTCGATAGTCTTTCATTCGAGGGATTTATGCGGCGAATACGGGGACGCACGTCTCACGGGGCTTTCTCGAAATCTCTCGTGTTCCTATCGCACGATTCCGATTCAACGCGATCCGGCTCCGACGATGTGGACGCTGACGCCTTTCTTCCTAGTGCCAACTTGGGTTCCTCTCCCCGCCACAGACGGCCCAGATTCGTTCGATGCCGGAAAATGATCATCGCCGGAATCGCGATGCTAAAGACCCCCATGCTCCAGGTCGCGGCCGTCCAGAGGTCATTCCCGAATCGAAGAAGTTGGGAGACAGCAAACGCGAGTGCAGCCACGATCGACGACAACGAGACAATTCGACTTCCCGCAAATGTCACAACGAACGAAATGAAGGCGACCAACGTAGACCAGGGAGACAACACGGCCACAATCCCCAGCGAGGTCGCGACTCCCTTTCCCCCGCGAAATCCCAACCACGGGGGGAACATGTGTCCCAGAATGGCCGCTACGCCGCATAAGACGCGCTGATGGGTCATCCATTCCGTCGGCACGGGAAAGACCAGTGGCAATAAGACCACAGGCAGGATCCCCTTGATCGCGTCGAACACCAGGGCTGCCAGTCCCCACTTTGCTCCGACCGTCCGTGCGACATTCGTCGCTCCGACGTTGCGGCTGCCATGTTCACGAAGGTCGATCCCCGCGATCCATTTGGCGATCAACAAGCTAAAGGGAATTGATCCCACCAGCCACGCAAGAACGGCCGAAAGGAGGAGAGAAAGTGAGTCGGACATGAAACGGCAACGGAATGAGTCGAATGGGAATTGGGCAGTCTATCGCCCCGTCGCCAGAGAACGAAGTGAGAGACGCTCCACGATGACAACCCGGGAAATATTCAAATCTTCGTGTCTGTCCAGCCGCCGGCGGTGTAGCGCCAGGTGGAGAGCACACCCCGGAGAAGCATGTCGATGTTCATTCCCATCCAGGCTCCGAGCAGTCCCAGGTTGCAGACGACACCGAGGTAGTACCCGACGGGTATTCTCAACAGATAAGTCGTCAGCAACGTGATATATAGCGGAAACCGAGTGTCCCCGGCTCCTCGAAGTCCCGCCGAATAGACGATGGCGAGAATCAGCGGGATCTGGAACAGGCCGACAATTCGAAATGGAAAACTCCCCGCGGCCTGAACATCCGGGTCGCGATGCATGGTCGCGTAAATCCAGTCCGCCCCCAGGGAAAACCAAAAGGTAATCAGAATTCCGAACAGGGCACATTGCAGCGCCGCTTCATGCCCAGCGTGACGTGCTCGCGTCGAGTCGCCCGCTCCCAGAGACTGGCCGACCATCGTTGAGGCTGCCGCTCCCCAGGCGACGGCAGGCAAGTACGTAATCGCCTCCACCCGGACACCGATGATATGCGCTGCGAACTCTTCCGGCCCCAAACTGGAGATGATCCGCAGAAAGACGCAGTGACCGAGCCACATCACGATCCCTTCCCCAGCGGCAGGGGCTCCCACAGCGAGGATGCGGCGGACCGTTTCTCCCCGAACTCCAAACTCCCGAAATTGAAGTCGGAGGCCGTTGACACCTTTGAGAAGGATGAGCACGAACAAGAAGCCCCCGATTAGCCGGGCAGTGAGGGTTCCGATGACGATCCCATCGACCCCGAGTTCGGGACCCCCCCACAAACCGCGAACGAGGACCGTCGAAACGAGAATATTGACGACATTGACCAGACTGAAAATCCACATGGGTGTTCGCATGTCGCCCGATCCTCGCAGCGCCGCCGCGAGGACCAGACTCAGGCTGCTGGAAACGAGGCCAATGGCATCAATCCGGAGGTACCGCATGGCAATTGGGACCGCGTCGCCGGAGAGTCCCATTAACCGGACGACGGTCGGTGCCGCCGGATAGATCAAAACCAAGAAGCCAACTCCCACAATGACTGCCAAGGCAACGGAACGGTTGGCAACGCGGTTCGCTTGTTCACGATCCTCCGCTCCCCAGGCTCGGGAGATCAGGGCGGTGGTCCCGGTCGCGACCATGGAAAAGACCATCGATGCCAGCCAACCGACATAGGCGGCCACTCCCACCGCGGCCGTCGCCGAGGTGCGGACCGACTCGTCGAGATGGCCGGAGAGGTAGACGTCATAGAAGCCGACCAGAAAGTTGAGAATCTGTTCCCCGAGAACCGGAAGCGCAAGGAGAAAGACGGCGGACCGCAAGGGGCCGTGGAGAATTCGACTGGGAACGGTTCGGGATCGGGCGGGGCGCATGCCGGATCATAGGGGGTTGCTATCGGTTTTGCGTGCGTTGGATCGCCCCGATTTGATTCGGCGTGCTGCAACGGGAGTCATGGCTCGGGGTTCGGGAACCGGGAGACGCTCAAAATCGTTGTGGGACGCATCGTGGACATCGCCGCTGGAAGTATCGAGACTGCCGACGAGACCGGACTCTCTTCCCCCAAATCATGAGTGGACATGGCCGTGGCTGTGAAGACTTCAATCCAATCAGAATCGCCCATGCCCAAGATGACCGGCTCGTCGGGAATCTTCATTGGGATGGACGAGGCCGGCTACGGTCCCAATCTTGGCCCGCTCGTCGTGACGGCCACCGTCTGGGAAACTCCTGGACCTCCAGCGGAGTGTGACTTCTACGAATTGCTTTGCGACGTGCTCTCAGCCGATGGGAGGCACCGCTCCACTCGGCTCCACGTCGCCGACTCCAAACAGGTGAACACCGGGAAGGACGGCCTTCTCGCTTTGGAAACGGCAGCGTTGGCGATTATGGCGTGCCAGGGGGGGGCGATTGATTCTTTCTCCCAGCTCTGTGCTTCCTTACTCAAAGAAGCCGACACCTCCGAGTTTCCGGACTGGTATCAGGAAGACCTGCAATTGCCGTTGGTCGCTGACCGAGCCGATATCGATCGGTTCTCGAAGCTCCTGGAAGAATGCTTAGAAAAGTCCAGGATTCGGTTGAGTAGTCTTCGAAGCGACCTGGTCACCGAGGAACGTTTCAATCGGCTGACTGCAATGTCTGACAGCAAAGGGCTCGCATTGTCCCGAGTCACGTTTGAATTGCTCCGCTCGTGCTGGAACCCCGAAGATAAACGTCCGACGATGTGTGTCGGGGACAAACACGGCGGTCGCAACCGCTACGACGATCTGCTCGCGGAAGTCCTTGACGGCCAGATGATCTTTCGAATGGAGGAGAGCCGGGCGGTCAGCCGTTATCGCGTGGGGCAAACGGACCTGTTTTTTCAAACGAAAGGGGAGTCGCACTTCCCGGTGGCGGTCGCATCCATCGTTTCGAAGTATCTCCGGGAGCTGTCGATGGAACTGCTCAACCGCTTCTGGCAACGGCATCTTCCCGGCGTCCGCCCGACGAAAGGCTATCCTGTTGATGCCAAAAGGTTTGCGAGCGACGTCGCGACAGTGCGTGAAAAACTCCAAATCACCGACGAGGTATTCTGGAGAAAAAAATAACGTCGCAACGATCGGAGAATTCGAGTCATCGAAATCCGCTGCGTCACGACACCTGCGAGTTGCCCATGGTTGGCGATTTCCTTATATTCGTGAATCCTCTCCACCGTACGATGTCACGAATGCAGGGATGAATGGGGAGTCGTTCGGAGAAATCGTCTCGTCGGAACTGATTGATCCGTGGGATTTTCCTCCATCCTCAATGGCTTTGAGCCACACAGTCTTCAGGCAGCACACCGGTATGCGTTTCTCGCTTTTGGACCGAATTACGGACCTGCAATCCGGGGAGTCGATTCAGGCTGTTAAGAACCTGTCATTGGCGGAGGAGTACTTGCAGGACCATTTTCCTGGGTTCCCCATCATGCCGGGTGTGTTGATGGTGGAAGCAATGGTCCAAACCAGTGCGTGGCTGATGCGGTCCAGCGAGAATTTTGCCTACAGCACCGTGTTGCTCAAGGAAGCCAAAGCGGTCAAGTTCAACAAGTTCGTGACACCGGGGAAAACGCTGGTGTTGCAGTCGACGGTCCACAAAAAAGCGGATCGGGAGTGGACCTTCAAGGCCCAAGGGACCATCGACGGGGAATCCGCGGTCTCCGGTCGGCTGATCTTGAATCAATCCAACCTGGTGGAAAACGGGGACCGCTTCGCGGATGCGGACAAACTTCAGACGACGAAGATGCGGGAGTTGTTTGACGTTTTATGGGTTCCGTCGTAATTGATCACATATTCAACCGGTCGCGATTCCATGGCCTCCACAAATGGCATGCGTGCGACCTCAGCTTTGAGATGAGCGAGGACAGAAGATGAGTATTGAAGGACGCGTTGCCCTGGTCACGGGGGGAAGCCGCGGGATTGGCCGGTGCATTGTCGAGACGCTGGCCTCGAACGGAGCCAAAGTCGCTTTCGTCTATCGCAGCAGCAAAGAATCTGCGGACAAAGTGGTCGCGGAGCAGGCGGAACAGGGACGGGAAGTGATGGCCATCCAGGGAGATGTCGCCAACAAGGAAGACGCGGACAGAATCGTGAAGGAAGTTGTCGAGAAATGGGGGAAACTCGACATTCTGGTCAATAACGCCGGGATCATTCGGGATGGCCTGCTGGCGACGATGGAGCCGGATGCCTGGGATGCCGTCATTACGACGAATCTCGGGAGCGTCTACAACTTCTGCCAAGCCGTGATGCGTCAGATGATGTCCCAGCGATATGGCCGCATCATCAACATGTCGAGTGTCGCTGCGGAATTCGGAAATCAGGGGCAAACGAATTACGCGGCGAGTAAAGGGGGGATTCAGGGGTTGACGCGGTGCTTGGCGACGGAAGTGGGCCGTCGGAATATTACCGTTAATGCGATTGCCCCCGGATTCATCGAGACCGACATGACGGAAGCGGTCCGGAACGCCGCAGAAGGGGAAATCAAAAAGCGTGTCGCGGTTCGCCGTTTGGGGAAACCGGAAGACATCGCGAATGCCGCCCTCTTTTTGGCCTCGGATGAATCTTCGTACATCACTGGACATGTGTTGGTTGTCGATGGTGGCCTGACGCTTGGGGGGATTTGACCGGATCTCGTGTCACGACTTCGAAAATCCGGGCGACATCCATCCAGAAGCGGAGGATTTCTGTTGCCCCTGCTCACGATTTCTGAGTATACCGGAGGACTTTTCGTCCCCCAGACGGATACGATTCCACCTCTTCCGCCATATGCCGGCCGGAAGACTTTTGAATAAGGTCAACGGAGATCGGCGTTTTCACCGGCGTTGGTTTTCCTTTTGGTTGGTGTCACGGTGAATTCACGCATCCGGCGGTGTGCTGGATGACTGCTATTGGAGTACAGGGTTATGCCCAGCCAAGACGAAATCTTCTCGATGGTCCAGGAAGTCCTTGTCGACGCTCTCGGAGTTGACGACGACGAGGTCACTCGAGAAGCCACATTGATTGATGATCTGGGAGCCGAATCGATCGACTTCCTGGACATCGTATTCAAGCTTGAAAAAGCATTCGGAATTCAGATTCCTCGCGAAGAACTCTCACCCGAAGACATCCTGACGAACAGCCAATATGTCCAAGACGGTGTCGTCACCGCTGACGGATTGGCCGAGTTGAAGAAACGGATGCCCTGGGCCGACCTCAGCGATTTTGAAGCGGAGCCCAAAGTCCAGAACTTCGGAAACCTGTTGACCGTCGGCGATTTGTGCCGTTACGTGGATGCAAAGGTTAACGACTGATGCGCTGGTTTTGGGTCGACCGCTTCACGGAATTTGTCAGTGGCTCGCACGCCAAGGGCATCAAGAATATCAGCTTGGTCGAAGAAGCCGTCGACGAGTATTGCCCGGGATACCCGTTTTTGCCGCCAACCCTGATTATCGAAGGGATGGCGCAGATGGGCGGGATCCTGGTGGCCGAACACTTTTTGTTTGACAAACGCGTCGTCTTGGCGAAGGTCGGGCGAGCGGTGTTCCATGCGCCGGCGCTGACCGGAACCACCTTGCATTACGAAGTCCGCTTGGATGCCATCCAGGACGACGGGGGGACGGTCACCAGTACAAGCCACTGTGACGGTGTGCTGCAGGCGGAAATCGATCTGATGTTCGCTTTTCTAGATGAAGGCTTCTTGGTCCAAGGCCCCTTATTCGATCCTGATGATCTGAAAGGTATGCTACAGATCATGAAGTTCTTTTCGGTGGCGGTCGACGCAAACGGTAATCGATTCCCCACGTATGAGAAGTTGGATGCCGATCCCGTCGGCCCTTCGGGAACCGACCGATCGTGACGCCGCACTGCGGCTTGGCTACAAAGAGAGTCAAAGCACGCCGATGATTCCTGCACGGACTTGATCTTTGGGTTGAGCGAGGCATGTACAGCGAGGCAAATACAACGGACTTCCAGTCTGTTGAAATCGGCAATTGACGACGGACTGGAAGTCCGTCGTACCCCAAAATTAAGAAGTGACTTAACACTAAGCTCGTTTTCACACCCGAGAAACAGCATGCAGAGTGGTACATCAGCCGGCGACCGGCCAGGCAATCATCCGGCTGGCAATCATCCGGCCGACCGTCGGCGTGTCGTCGTCACCGGAATCGGAATGATCAATCCCATGGGGCACAGTGCGGCCGAAGTCTGGGAGGGACTCAAAGCGGGCAAGAGCGGTGTTGGATACACCACGCTGTTCGATGCCAGTGGTTTCCCAACGAAAATCAGTGCCGAGGTCAAGAACTGGGAACTCGGCGAAGGCGACCCGCCGCTTGGACGTCAAGCCAGCACGCTCGGCCGGCACACAAAATTTGCCATCGGTGCCGCCCGGCAAGCAATGGCCGATAGCAATGTGCTTGCGACGATTTCCGACCCGGTGCGATTCGGCGTCTACCTGGGCAGCGGCGAGGGGAACCAGGATTTCAATACGTTCAGTCTGATGATGACCGCCGCGATCGCTGGTGGAGAATTTGACGCGTCCAAGTTTATCGCCCGCGGACTTGAATTGCTGAATCCTGCAAAGGAATTGGAGCAGGAGCCGAACATGCCGGCCGCCCATTTGGCGACCATGTTCAATGCCCAAGGCCCGAACATGAACTGCTTGACCGCCTGTGCGGCAAGCAGCCAGGCGGTCGGGGAGGCGACCGAGATGATTCGTCGCGGCGACGCCGATGTGATGCTGGCTGGCGGAACCCACAGCATGATTCATCCGTTCGGTGTGACCGGTTTCAACCTGCTGACGGCACTTAGCGAAAGTAACGACGAACCGACCAAGGCCAGCCGCCCGTTTGACCGGCTACGGAACGGATTTGTTCTCGGCGAAGGCTCGGCCATGGTTGTCTTGGAAGACTACGATCGTGCCAGGCAACGTGGCGCGACGATCTACGGTGAAATCGCCGGCTACGGGACGACAGCCGACGCGTACCGAATCACCGATATCCCGCCTGACGGACACGGCGGGATCGCTGCGATGCGGATGGCCATCGCCGATGCTGGGTTGAAACCTGCCGATATCGGTTACGTCAACGCCCACGGAACCAGCACGACGGTGAACGACAAAGTTGAATCGCTGGCCTGTCATCAAGTCTTTGGTGAATACGCTGCCAAGGTTCCTGTCAGCAGCACGAAGAGCATGATGGGACACCTGATCGCTGCGGCCGGTGTGACTGAAATGATCGTTTGCCTGTTGGCGATGCGTGATTCGATCCTGCCGCCGACCATCAATTACGAAAACCCCGATCCCGCTTGCGATTTGGACTATGTCCCCAACGAAGCTCGACCGGCGGACATTAAATACGCGTTAAACAACAGCTTTGGCTTCGGCGGGCAAAACGTCACGTTGTGCCTGAGCCGGGATGTCTAACCAGCCATGACCGATTTCAGCGATGCGGACCTGATTGCCTTTCTGGACGAGGCGCTTTCGGACGAACGTTCGACTGCGCTTGAGCGGCAATTGCGTGACGACGAATTGCTGCGCGAGAGGTTGGTCATCGTCCGTGGCCGCGAAACCGCGGGCCTGCACACCCTGGGTGCGATCTGGCGACGGGGGCGATTGTCCTGTCCGACGCGCGAGGAATTGGGCCAGTATTTGCTTGAGACGCTGCCCGATGATCATTCCGATTACATCCGGTTTCATCTTCAAACTTCCGAATGCCGATATTGTCAGGCGAATCTGGCCGACCTGGAAGCGGCGTCACAGGTCGATAGCAACTCCGTTCGCAGGCGGAGGTACTTCCAGACCAGTGCGGGCTACCTGAAGAAGTCTTGACCCCCCGTTGGCGAGCCGTCGTCTATTGCCGTCCATTAAAATTTCGCCCGCTCAACCTTGCGGATTTCGGTCCCAGGCATTAGGCTTCGCGGCCCGAAACAATTCAAACCCATTCCCTCCCCCGAGGAAGCTACCATGACGCTCGATCGCAGCCTGAAGGTAAAAGCTGGGGCGATCAAATCGCGGAACGTGCTGACCCGAGCCGAGCGGATCGCCCAGTTACAAAGACTGGAAAAATTCAACGAAGACGAAAACATCCTGGGGATGCCCAAAGTCCGCGTGATGAAGGTCTCGCTAAAGAAGAAAAAGAAGGTCAAGAAGGGCGACGACGACAAGTAGACGCTGCCGCTTCCCAGTGCCAAGGCGTTCCGGATGCCAAGCGTTCCGGTGCCAAGCATCTCAAAGGGTGCGTTACCGCACGATTTACACGAGCCGTGGGCGAATTCTTTCGCCCGCGGCTTTTTTATTTCCCGTTTGCCCTGCCGCCGCCAAGGGCTGCTGCCCTAAAACTAGTGCTCCGTCCAGATTAGGTATTAGGGTTACCGCG
>JAGQQQ010000827.1 GCA_020426125.1 Planctomycetaceae bacterium | reverse complement strand
GGATGAAGCGGACTCCCCGTTCGGCGAAACGACGCGCCATCAGACATTGGCGTCCAAAATCCTCCGTCATCGGATCATCGAGGCCGTATAGCGACAATGTCGCTGAAGTCTCTTCAGAAAAGTCCTGGGCAATCGGCATCTCCGTCTGCATGCGAAACGCCAACTCAAAGGACCGAATCCGTGCCTCCAACGACGGCTCCACCGCGGCTTCTTGGAGATGGTCCCGATTCATTTCTTCCAACATCGCGAGTTGGCGTTGTTGTTGAGCGGGGGACCACTTCGAATTGCTGATATATTTCACCTGGGCGCTGGAACTTGGCTGGCTGGCCACGCCGAGCGGCACGCCCTGGCACTCGGCTGGCAGAAACGCCGATCCCCAGTTATTCACTCCGCCGTGGGCGAGCGTCGGGCAGATCGTGATGAACCCCGGCAGATTTTCATTTTCCGTCCCCAGGCCGTACTGTACCCAGGCTCCCATGCTGGGACGCACGAAGGTATCGCTTCCCGTATGCAACTTGAGCAACGCCCCTCCATGCGCTGCGTTCGTTCCGTGGACGGAATTCAGGAAACAAATATCGTCAACACGCTGCGCGACATGCGGGAACAACTCACTGACGTGAATCCCGGATTCCCCGTATTGCTGAAACTTCCACGGAGACGCCAGCAAATTGCCAGTCGCCGCGAAGGTAACACGAGGCTTGTCAAAGGGAAGTTCTTTGCCATCGTCCTCCTGGAGTTTCGGCTTGTAATCAAAGGTGTCCATGTGGGAAGGACCTCCCTTCATGAACAGAAATATGACCCGCTTGGCTCGCGGGGGAAAGTGGCAACTGTCCGGACGTTCCGCAAACACGGAGTTGCTCTGCAACATGGCCGACAACGCGACAGATCCAAAGCCAACAGCGGACCGCTGAAGCATTCGACGGCGATTGACGATGGGAAGACTCGACAGTGCCATGGGAAACCCCTTGTCACAAGTAAGGGCAGGTGCTCAACCGGGAATCACTCCCGATCCGCAAGAAAGGAGGGCACCTGTTATTATCCACTTTCGCCAATCAGAGGCAATGGTGATCGCTTTCACGTCATCATTGATCGGCACGCCGCGTTGGCGGCATCAGCCACTCAAACCATGATGCCGAACGCAGTACCTGGGCTGTACACAGTCTTACCTTGCGTCAAGCCGTCTTGCACCGAAACTCGCGTTCGGCGGAAGGAATCTTACCGGGACGACAGGATTGCATCCTGTTAACAACACCAGATTAGAAACCTGTTCTACCTGGTTTGTTTGGAATGTTTTCATCCGCCGCTCGCCTTCAACAATTGACCGCTGCGCGCCCTCGGGAATGCGGCGAATCTTCGACGATGTGAACCCCTGTCATCGAATTCCATAACGGAATGGATCCCGTTCCTCGAACAGAAATGTGGTCTCGCCGTTGACGTAAGCGGTGCCGGTGACGAGGGGTATGACTCGGTCACCGTCTTGCCGATAGCGGCCTTCGAACACGGTTCCAATGACGCTTTCCTGGCGGTAAACATCCTCAGGGCGGAGTTTGCCATCGGCGACGAGACAGGCCAGACGAGCGCTGGTGCCAGTGCCGCAGGGGGAGCGGTCGTACGCCTTTCCGGGGCAGAGAACGAACGTTCGGCTGCTGTTCTCTGGATTGGCAGGGGGGCCGTAAAGCTCGATGTGGTCGATCTCGCCGCCATCGTCCCCGGTGATGTTCTGGGCCGTGAGCGCCTGGCGAATCTTCCAGGTGAAATCGGTCAGTTCTTCCAGATGGGACAATGCGAGGGGCCGTTGGTCCTCACGAACTAGGAAGAACCAGTTCCCTCCCCAGGCAATGTCGCCCGTGACTGGTCCAATGCCGACCACCTCGACGGTGACATCCCGGCGAAAACGGTACGACGGAACGTTCTCGATCGTTACCGTGTGAAGATCATGCAGTTCAAACCCTACCGGACCAACGGACGTGTCCAGAAGATGCTTCCCGGCGGAGACACGTCCCAAATGGGCAAGCGCTACCCCCACCCCAATCGTGCCATGCCCGCACATTTGCAACGGACCGACGTTGTTGAAATAGATCACTCCGGCCACGGCCCCCGGCGTGACCGGTTCGGTGAGCAAGGCGCCGACCATCACATCGGAACCGCGAGGTTCGTTCACCACCGCCGAACGGAACCTATCGAACTTGTCGCGGAAAACTCGCCGCTGCTCGGCCAACGAACCTCCCCCCAGATCGGGACCGCCGGAGATGACAACACGAGTGGGCTCACCACCGGTGTGAGTCTCGATGATTCGAACCGGTTCACCATCTTCACGAAAGGGATTGCGACTCATGACAGTTTCTCACGACAGAACAGGACAGGCCCGCTAAAATCTAACAATCGCCCGAGAAAATTCACCTGCGAAGCCCATTCATCCGCGGAGCATCATGTCAACGCCCGAGAAGCAGCCGTCGACAGCGGAAATTCCCTATGAACGATTCCTGGACTGCGTTCACTGCGGCCTGTGCACGTCCGCCTGTCCAACCTATCTGGAGACGGGGAACGAAAACGACAGTCCGCGCGGGCGCATTTATCTGATGCGTGCCGTCACGGACGAACGTATTGAACTGACGCCCGCGGTGAGTCGCCATCTGGACTTGTGCCTGGATTGCCGGAGCTGCGAGACGGCTTGCCCGTCTGGCGTGCAATATGGCCGGTTGATCGAGCCGTTTCGCGTTTCGATGCGGCAAAGTTCGGGGAACAATCAGGATTGGTTCCATCGCTGGATTTTGTATGGACTCTTTCCATATCCGAGGCGACTCCGGTGGGCGTTGGGGCCAGCGAAACTGATGCAACTCTTGAAACTGGATCGCCTGATCGAGAGCACGGGGCTGATCAAACTGCTTCCCCAACGGCTCCAGCGGATGCAACGCTTACTCCCTCCTCTCAAGCCTCGCGAACCGGATTTGCCGGAGTTCCTTCCGGCGATCGGAGAGAAGCGGGCGACGGTCGCATTGTTCACCGGATGTGTCGCGGAGGCGATGTTTCATCACGTCAACTGGGCAACCGCGCGCGTGCTGCAACACAACGGCTGCGACGTCCACATTCCGAAGTCCCAGGCCTGCTGCGGAGCGATTCACTACCACTCGGGGGCGGGCGAGCCCGCGATGGAGCTTGCGGAGCAAAATCAAAGGGCTTTCGATCTGGAGCAGGTGGACGCCGTGATTGTGAATGTTGCTGGTTGCGGATCGATGCTCAAAGATTATGGCCACATGGCCGCCGAACTTACCGGCGAAGAGGGTGGCCGGACTGCATCCCTGAAGTCGTTTGCGGCGAAGGTGAAAGACGTCTCCGAGTTTTTGGCGACATTGGGACCGATTACCCCAACTGGGCAGATCTCGGCCAAAGTGGCGTACCACGATGCGTGTCATCTGTGCCATGCCCAACAGATTCGCCAGCAGCCGCGGCAGTTGCTTTCCATGATCCCCGGCATCGAAATCGTGCCAGTCGAAGAACCGGAAATCTGTTGTGGAGCCGCAGGGTCGTACAACCTCACCGAGGCGGAGATGTCCGATCGGCTGGGCCAACGAAAAGCAAAGAACCTGTTGGCGACTGGAGCCACGATGGTCGTTTCCGGCAACGCCGGCTGTTCCCTGCAAATCCAGGCAATGCTCCGTCAGCAGGGGCGAGAGGATGTCGCCGTCATTCATCCTGTCGAATTGTTGGATCGTGCGTATCAAGCCAATTCGCCTTCGGTGACCCATTGAGAGCACTAGACATTGATCGCCGAATTCGCTGCTAATCCGAACCTACACGTCATCGCAGAGACGCATATCCGAGTTGACGCCGCAGCAAAGCAATCTGACCGGAATGGATGAACTCGTGTTCGACGCACCAGCGGACGACTTCAAGCTTGGTTTGAAACGCGGAATGTTCGGGAAGTGAAGCCTCCGCAAGGACCGACTCAGGCACCGTTGGCAGCAGATCCTTGACTTCCTGATGAACGGCGGAGAGTACCGTCAGGAGTTCATCACGACGGGGATGTTCACCCGTCACTTCGCGGGGGATGGAACCTTTGCCAAACAATTCGCTGTACGACGACGGAAGAATCTCGCAGGTCGCCCGTTCCTCCCCGACGACCCTGCCCATGATGAGTCGATACTCCGCGACGGCCAGATGCCCGAACTGCCACGCGAGATGGGTGACATTCCCCTCGGCGAATCGATACCAGTCCGTTTCGCTGATGCCTTCGACAAACTTCAGATTATAGGCACGAGCAAAGTCGAGTCGCGCGATGAGTTCATTGAGGCGGGCGTTGGGCATGTCGTCGATCCATCAAAAAAGAGAATTCGCTGGACCAAAAAAGTCTAGCGAATTCTCTGGGGATGGTCTTTGCCGATAGGGCGACGTCGCGCGAGTTTCTGGCAGGAGTCATTTCGACATCGCGAGGCACTCATCCGCACACTGTTGGCAGGCGGTCATGCATTCCCGGCAATGATCGTGGTCGTGCTCGCCGCATTGCTCAGCACACCAGCGACAGGCTTCCCCGCACAGACGGCAAATTTCTTCAGCGAAGCGGCTGTCGCGACTCAGGGCTGCGATACAGAGATTGCAGAGATCAATGCATTCCCGGCAGCAGCGAGGACAGTCGTTATCTGATGCGTTCGGACCCATCTCATACAGACAGCGTTCGCAGGCAGCGACACACTCCTGACAGGCTCGGATACAATCTTGAACGTTGGTGGATGTCTGGCTCATTTTCGGACTCCTTTGAATTGTCGAGTGCCAGTTCCGTTGTGGATCAGTCTCGTTGCGGATCACCAGACGATGGTGTCGTCTTTTGCTCCTGAATGGCGAGAGTTCAGGAATTCGGTGACCTGCCAAGCGGCCTCGTCTCGAGAGACGCCATATTTGGTCGCCACGGCCTGAATGAGGCGTACGGGATCGCCATCGACCCAGTCGATCTCTTCGGGAGCAAAGTCATCCCATTGCTCGTGAACGTCTTGGCGGGTGAATTGGACGGGTGACGCCATCGAGGCAGCCATTGTTTCGCTCCGGTCGGAATTTCGTTTTGCAATCAGCGAACTGAAAATTGTGTCGCTGTTCCACCACCACCGAGAGCAGGATTCGTGCCAAACGGAAAATCCTGGGAATCCGCACAAAATCTGCCGTCTCGGCGAGTGCAGCGGTCGCTCAGCGATCAATGAGTGCTCATCTTCGCGGTCCGATTCCTATTGTGCCCCTGGGGGATTCCTCCATAGCCGGGATCGGGAGTCGGACGAGGGAGACGAGTACAAAACTCAGCATCATTAACAGATACCAGGCGATGAGTTTGGAAATGGGAACCATGTGCCAGCCCTGCTCCTGTCCGGGGTAGAGCCAGATGTGGGAGTATGTCGCGAGGTTTTCGGCAAACCAGATGAAGGTGGCGACAAGAAAACAGCCCAAGACCAGCGGCATCCAACGGTGAACTTGGTCCATCTTGAAATGGATCCGCGTTCGCCCAAACACGGCCAGCGTTCCCAACAGCAATGGATACCGCAGGTCGATCCAGAAATGGTGTGTGAAGAAGTTCATGTAGATCAGCAGAACCAGGATGACCGTGGTCCAAACCGGGGGATAATGCGTGAATCGAAAGTCGAAGATTCGCCAGACTCGAGCGATGTAACTTCCCACCGCGCTGTACATGAATCCAGCGAAGAGCGGGACGTTTCCCAGCCGGATCACCGCATCCCCCGGATAGTGCCAGGAACCGATGGCATCCGAGGTTTTGAAGAGTTCCATGGCCGTCGCGACGATGTGAAAGATCAGAATCACGGCCGCTTCGCGCAGACTCTCCAAACGAAAGACTAACAGAGCGACCTGGAAGGCGACGGCCGCGACGAACAGGAAATCGTACCGATAAAACTGTTCGTCGAACGGGTCCCAGAACTTCGTAAGCAAAATCAGGGCGAGGAGATACCCGCCGAAGATCGAAGCGGAGGCCTGTTTGATTCCGAACAGCCAGAATTCCTTCAGAACGACCCGCATCCCCTCCATGGTGTTTCCTTCTCGTGAACTGTCCGCGAGCCTCGCACGTCCGCTTCAGTCTCCCAGGCGTCGTGGACGGCCCCACGACCGGAATGAACTTTTTCCGGGGCCGTTCCTCCAGCGCTCCTCGTGGATAAGTCCTTGTCCAGCGGCGCAACCGTCCCAGTCGTCGGTCCGCCAACGGCCAGTGTGGCGGTGGACCGTTTCTCCCTTGAAGAAGAAGGTTTGGTCGGCAGACCGCCAGTAGCCCTGTTCTTCCTCGGGAACCAGACGGTAGCCGAA
>JAGQQQ010000826.1 GCA_020426125.1 Planctomycetaceae bacterium | reverse complement strand
GATCTTGTTAGTTTGCCGGCGAGGCATCCTCTGTTGAAGTAGAGGCGTCTGAAACGCTCTCTGCCGCCGCCAATTTCTCATTGCACCTGGCGATTCCCGCTTCGGATCGTTCCATTGCCGTTTGGAAACGGTTTTCGTCCGTCGCGGCTTTGTACGCCTTGGCAAAACGAATTGCCTCCTGATGCCAGTGGCGAGCCTCTTCGAATTCCTGTTGGGCTTCTAGCGCGGTTGTTAAAGTCGAGATCGCGTGGAAGAGTTTTCCGTGTACCTGGGGATTCGTGGGATCCTGTTCCGCAAGCCTGAGGCGAATCCCAGCACACTCTTTGGCCGGAGCGATTGCTTCTTCAAACCGTCCCAGCCGACAGAGAAACGTGGCGACATCATGATGTCCAAAACTGACTTGCCATTGGACAAGGTCATTCTCTGGAGCCTGGCGTCCCAATTCGCTGGCAATCTCCGCGGATTTCAGATGCAGTTCGAGAGCCTTTTCCAGTCTCCCATGGGCACTATGAATTCCAGCCAGCCGTTCCAGAGACGTGGAGAGGTCCATCTGGAATGACGCATCGAACGGAAACTCCGTCGTCAACTGCTGACAGACCTCGTGCATTTCCCGAAAACAAGCTTCACTCTCATCGGACTGTTTGTTGGCCAGGTACCAGTCTCCGAGCTTCATGAGCGAATAGGTATACTGGTTTCGAATTTCTCGATCACTGGGGAACTGCTTAAGCAAATCGCGACAGCGGTCCCGGGAGCGGTGATAAAATTCCGCCGCCGCCTCGAAGTGTCCCGTGTGCTGGAGTCCTTCGCCATAAAACACTTCGATTTCCGCGAGCCGCCAAGCGAGTCCAGAGTCGTCCGGATATGCGAGGACCAACTCCTCATACAGGGAAAGGGATCTGCCAAATGAATCATAGGCTTCCCGCCACTTCCCGGCTTCCGCCAAGGTGTTTCCCGATTCACTGAGTGCCTGTGCGAGGTCACTCTTCGCGACACGGTCGTCTGGATATTCTTCAAAAATCTGCTGAAACAGTTCGATTGCCTGCTCATAGTATGTCCGTGACCCGCTGGTTCCGGTGTACCCGGTCGAGTCCCCCATTTGCATGACCACTTCGGCCAAGCCTTGCAGTGCCGTGGCTCGGCATCGTTTCAGTCTGGCTGCGTCAATGTACTGAGGAGTGAGTTGATCAAGGTTGCTGAGAACGGAATCCAGCAGTTGCCGCCGGCTGGCCTGCTCGTCCGGCTCATCCGTCACTTCGTTTTGAATCTTGTAGAGCATCATCTCGAGGATGCCCAGCGTATTATTAGCTTGTTCCGTCGCCGCGAGGGCTTCCTGTTCAGCGCGGTCCGCGGAATCTCTCGCTTGAGACTCCGCGACCGTCAACCGGCCATTGGCTTGGCTCAATTGTGTGGCGCGATTGTTCGCCAGTAGCCCGAAATACAAGGAGAAGGTGGAACCGAAAACCAACGCCAGGACGGCAACCAAGGACACTGTGGCCGTGGCCGGATGCCTTTTGCACCATTTTCCCAGCCGTCCCATCGGTCCCAGGGGCCGCGCTTCGATCGGTTTTCCCGCGAGATATCGCGACAACTCATCCGCGACGTCAGCGGCCGTGGCGTAGCGATCTCCGGGCTGTTTCGACAAGCATTTCGAAACAATGGTCTCCAGGTCTCGGGAGACTTGCGGATTAATTTTCCGCATCGGCACCGGTTCGGAATGAACGACTTGATACATCACACCGACCGGATCATTTCCCTCGAAGGGAGCGCGTCCCGACAGCAGGAAATACAGGATGCCTCCCAGTCCGTAGATATCGCATGAGGTGGTCACGTTGGCCGAACTTTCGACCTGTTCGGGCGCCATGTAGCTGGGAGTCCCAAGAACCTCGCCGGAAGCCGTGAGATCTGTCCCGGATTCCAATTGCTTGGCCAGCCCAAAATCGGCCACCTTGGGGCGGCCATCTTGCTCAAGCAAGATATTCGATGGTTTGAGATCACGATGAATAATGCCACGTTCATGGGCAAACTGGATCGCGTTGGCAACGTCGCGGACCATTTCCGACGCGGCCCGTTCGGAGAAACGGGAACATCGGGACCGATCGGCCAACGTCCCTCCGCTAATCAGCGGCATCGTGTAGAACGCTTGGTTGCCAAACTCCCCCACCTCGAAAATCGGCACGATTCCCGGATGGTCGAGTTTTCCTGCGGACTCCGCTTCCAGGTAAAACCGACCAATGAGCGATGGTTTGATTCGGGATCGCCCGATCATCTTAATGGCCACAATGCGGTTGAGCTTCACTTGCCTGGCCCGATAGACAACTCCCATTCCCCCCCGGCCCAAAACTTCGAGAAGTTCGTAGTCTCCCATCGGAAAGGGGAGCCGCTCAATGAAGTCTGTCTCCGGCGAGCCCGTCTTCTTTGCCACTCCGTCGACAAGACGTTGAAGGGCATCCTTTGACCAACTGATTTCCGATGAACCGAGCGCCAATTGGGTCTCGCGGCAGACCGAAGGAAGTCCCCCGATCAGGTCATCGGCCGACGCCTGACAGTCGGGACAACACTCAAGGTGGGCCGCAACTTCGTCCAGCAAAGGACCATTCAACGACCCTTCAAGAAATTGCCGCAATTCGTCCAGGTTTGGGCAGGACATGCCTCATCCCACTTGCTGTTGGCCAACAAGGTGGAAAATCTCCCTTAGGCCTGAGTTTGCTCTTTGAAATGACCGGATTCCGACTCCAGGACGCGGATTTCCTCAGTGATTAACTTTTGCACCTGATAACGGCTTGAGTAAACGGTTGGGACTTTCATGTCCAGTTCCAAAGCGACTTCCTGGCTGCTTCGTTGATCGATTGACGTCATCTCCCAAGCCATCCATCGACGGGAATCCACCCGGGCTCGGACTCGTTCGCGGGCGAGATCGAATAGCTCGATGTCAAAGGCACGTTCCAGCCGAGACGCCAAATCTTCTCGATCTTCTGACAATTCCAGCAACTCACATAGTCGAGGATTGAGCCGATCCGCGTTGCGAACCCGTTGTTCGCGATGAAAGTCAATAATTGCATTTTCTGTCACGCGGCGCAACCAACCTCGAAACGACAACTGTGAATGATACTCGAAGTCGCACAGTCGTCTGACCAGTTTGATTAAGACATTTTGCGTCACATCTTCCGCATCTGCTGGTTGCAGTCGTTTCAACAGGCACCATTCATAGATTCGTCCCCCATATCGCCTCACAAACTGCTCCCAAGCGACTTCTCGATGAGCCTCTTCGCGGAGATTTGCCAACAAGCTCACACTTGTCACGGATTGGTCGATCCACATTTGCATGAATGCGTTCCAATAAAAAGTTCTTCGTGCGAGGCCTCTTGTTCAAAAGGAACACAGGTTGTTGGGCTATGCGACGGAACGAATTCTGACATCTCACCAAAACGAGAATCAGCCTTCGTCCTTTCCGGGGATTTCGTCCTTTTCAAAAATTGTCCCATTTTTTGGGGAATTCCGCGCAGGTCGGAGAGTGGGAACCGTAAAGTCTGACGAGTACGGTCAGGAATCGCCATGGATCAGTTCTTAATAGTGTTCACTTGTCGACCGTTGCAGCGACATGCCCCTTGCTTGGGTTTCGGACGTTCCGAAATCGCCGCTACATGAACGGGTTGCTCTTTGATGGAAAGTCACGATTATGAAAAAAGCCATTTTGTCGCTGGGGATCATCCTCACTGTTCTCGTTGTGGTGACTCTGCGACCAGATTTCCAGGCCACCGCTCAGGATACCCAGCAACAGCCGGGGTTTCAGTTCCCGCTTGATCTGGCTCCGCTGACGGTCTACACCGTCCAGGTCAAGACAACACGGTTCTCTCCGCTCCTCACCGTCGATCTCCAGGATGACCAGGGAGGTTTTGGCCGGACAGCCACGCCCGGCGGAGTTGTCGCGGACTCGGAGGGCAACGTGGAGTATACCATTAACTACCGGCATATGCCTGAGCGAAAGGAAAAGGCCACCTTCAAACTCACCTCGCGCGACGGAAAACCGATGGAGGACTTCTCAATCAATATTCGCGTGCAAATGACTCGATGACGTTTCCAGTGCGGGTTCCGCCTGAAAGATCCCCTCAGGGCAATTCGCCAAAAAGAGGGTTCGACTCGGTTCTGGAGCCTTTGAGCGAAAACTGAAAAGAGACTTTGTCACAAAGAACCACCGGGAAGGGATTTTCTCGGTGGTTGATGTGATTCGGAGCGATGGAATCACAGCGGGAATACGGATGGAACACGGTCTCCCCCTGGAGTGAGACTTCGATACAGTCTGTTACGACAAAGTTCTTCCCGCAATCAGGGCGGAAATCCTCTCTCCAGCGATCACAAATCGGTCGGGGGGGATCGTTCCCATTTCGAATTGAAGTACGTCCACATCGACGATACCCTCTCAGATAACGATCCATTGTTTCAAGGGGAGATTGCTCGATGTCTGACCCGCAGCCAATTCTGGAAGTGTATCAGCCGGGGGAAACCACCGTTGTCGGGTTTGGTGGTCGGGATGTCCTCGACTATGTCAACCTCGCGGATTGCCGTGAGGAGATGATCGAACTGATCCAGAAGACCGGCTGCAAAGTCCTGGCCGTGGATATGACGGGTGTGAAGCTCATCCCGAGCGGACTGCTGGGGCTATTGGCTGCCATTCGTGACCAGAACGTGGAAGTGCATATTTACAATCCTTCCGATGACGTTCGTGAAGTGTTGTCCGTGACAAACCTGGATTCGTTGATGCCAGTCCATGATGTTGCGGTCCCTGGTCGTCAGAGCGCTTCCTGACTTTCTTGGTCACGGCGATGCTGTGAGGTGGATGCTGTGAGGCGGATGCTGTGAGGGTGATGCTGTGAGGGTGATGGGGGATCCCAACCGTGAGCAACACGGTGAGTCAAATTGCGGACTGGCTCTGCGAAGCTGATCAGGTTGTTGCCTTCACAGGAGCGGGCATCAGCACGGAAAGCGGCATCCCCGATTTCCGGTCTCCGAATGGCGTCTGGGCCACGAATCGGCAGATTGATTTTCAAGAATTTCTCTCCTCCGCAGACGGCCGCTACGAATATTGGCGGCAAAAGTCACTCGCTCACCGGGCATTCCACGACGCTCAACCCAACATTGGACATCGAGTCCTCGTTCGCTGGGAGCAACAGGGAAAACTGAGGGGCGTTATTACCCAGAATATCGATGGCCTCCATCAACTCGCAGGAAATTCTGTTGTTCACGAGCTGCACGGCACCGCCCGAGACATTGCCTGCCTGTCGTGCTCCTACCGCACCCCAGCCGATCCATTAGTCGAGCAATTCCTCAAGACGGATCTCGTACCCGACTGCCCGGAGTGTGGCAGGCTGCTGAAGCATGCCACAGTCTCCTTCGGACAGTCTCTTCCCGAGGAGGCCTTTGAGGCGTCCGTGGACCTCGCCAGAACCAGTGATCTGTTCTTTGTCCTTGGATCATCGCTCGTCGTCTATCCGGCGGCAGGAATTCCACAAGTCGCCAAACAATCGGGAGCAAGGCTGGTCATCATTAACCGGGACGAAACCCCCTTGGATGGGATTGCCGATGCTGTGATTCGATCGTCCATCGGTGAGACATTGGCAGCGATTGATCGTGCCATGTCCGCGACGTAGATCATACCAACTTTGCCCCGTCTTCACTTTTCTGATCCAAGAGAGCCGATTGTCAATGGAAACTCCGCAGTATCGTGAAGAAGATTTGCGGCAGGCGGCCGAAAGATTGGGACCATTTGATCCCC
>JAGQQQ010000825.1 GCA_020426125.1 Planctomycetaceae bacterium | reverse complement strand
TGCGCAAATGTCAGGTCAAGGAACTCGACATTGCGGAGGACGGATTGAATGCCATCTGGGAGTTCCTGAATCCTTAAGGGTGTCAAGGGCGCTAAGATTCGGACAAAATTCTCCTTCCCGAAGCTTGAGTCAAAGCCGTAAACGTAGAGGCCGATGTCGGAGTGCGGATAGCTCGGTCCATAGCGAGATTCGAAACAGCCTCGACACGTCCCATTCTCGTGAAGCTCGACGTAATCATCTGTTGTCAGTTCGTTCGCAAGAACGATCTGAAAGTCCTTGCCGAGAAACAGCTGGTCACCAGAGAACTCAATCGTTGAGGGCAGGATCATTAACAGGTCGCGAACTGGTGAGATTCGGAACCGGAGACAGGGTTCCTCAAGAAAGTAAAGCAGTTGGTCGTCAGCCGCGATCTGCGTGAAATCGGGCGTTTTCCCTCCCGGATAGGCTGCCCGGTATGATGGAGAAAAGCGGATGTGTTGCTGATGATAATGGAGCGGTGGGTGTCGGTTGGAAAAAGAATGGCAGAAACTCGCACCGTTCGCGAGGAGGATACCGAGAGGGAGACGATCTTCCCGATACTCCCAAGTTGAGTAATCATCGTCGCCCAGTCTTTCGACTTGCTCTCGCAGATACGCTGTTGACTCTTGCGTCGGAAGATTCCAAGCTGCCGGTACCCAGCCGTTTTCACCGGTGTCGAAGACGCCCAGATGTCCTTCGGCGTCGACCGCATACCAAGTGGTATCCATGCTATGGGCCGCCGGGTAGTCGAATTGCGTCTCTGGACTTTCGAGGTCCGTGGTGACGCTGCTGATGATTGTTTGAGACCGGAGCATCGTCAGAACTCCAAAGGAACCATCGGCGGAGATTGTGTCTCGTCACCACCACAGTATTCGAGTCCCAATCCATCCAGGGCCTCAGTGACCCCGGCGAATGTGGCCTCTCTGAGAAGCCGCTTTTCGGATGTGTAGGAGCACCACGCAACGCGACGATCCCAACTGATCGAGCAAAACCGGGGACTCGCGTGACAGGATGTCAGGCAGGTCATGGACTGGAAGGGTTGATTTCCAGCGACTCTTGCGATCTCTTCCGGTGTTGGAGTGTCGGCTCCCCGCATCGGAAGGTAGACGATGCGATCGTTCTCGATTCCTGAACTTCTCAGCAGATCGGCCGCGTGAATAACGTCATTCAACCGAGAACGCTCCACGAGCAAATTGACCCCAGACCGAATGCCTGCATGAGAAAGCTGATGGACCTGACGGATCACTCGATCCACTTCCGAGCGATTCCCGGGAAAATGGATCGAGAGATGAACCTTGTCAGGTGCGGCACGCCGGAGTTCATGCAGCATCGGCTTGTCGAGCAACAGACCATTTGATGTGAGCGATCGAAACAACACGCCTCGAAGACGAGCCAAGACTTCAAAGACACCGGGGTATTGCAGCGGTTCCCCTCCTCCAAATGAAACAGCGCGAACTGAATGCCGGGCGCAATCGGTGACAAACTCAACAAGTTCGTCCACCGCCCATTCCGTCGACCCGTCGGCATTGCTGCTGTTGTAACAGAACCAACACCCCTTTGAGCAACGATTCGTCAACTCGATGGAAATGCGTTCCAAGGTCACTTCAAGATCCTTTCTCAAATTCTGTCGTTTGCATCGAAGTTGGCCCGTCTCTCTGAATGAGACCGTAGGTGAAACCCATCACGAGCAGACCGTGCAATGCCACAAAGAACCAGATTTCCACAAGCAACGCCGAGTCGAAGGGTTCACGAGGAAATCGCGTCTGCCAGTCCATTAACGTCGAGAGCAACAGCCAAATCTCAAAGCCGCTGTGCACGATGCCCGTCGCCGCGAGGAATCTCTTGACACTGAGGTTTCCCCAAATGGCACCAATGATCCTGGCAGTCCCCGCCACAAACGCATCCCCGCCTTGGAGACTCAACAGGAACACGGCGGTCGCATGTCCGTGGGGATCGAGGAATTGTTCAGCTCCGGTGAACTGCAAATAAACATCTGGAAACAACGCGGCAGTAATTCCGGACAGGATCGGCGGAATTCCGCCGATCCAAAGAAACAGAGACAAGACAGAGGAGGAATCGGTTCGCACTTCGTTTTCCAAACCGCCGCTTGTTTGGCCTTTTGGGAGATCGAGAAACGATCAGATACGAATCACAATGGTGTGATGATCGTGATCATAGATCGAGTGTCATCACGCGACTATGCTTCCGCGGCGTTCTTTTGGTGGGCTCGATTCGATTGCCATGAGTCTTCCGACGCCCGGATTCTCCGCACTTAAACCTGAATTTGACAAACGGAATCGACTGCCGGATCGACGATCAGGGGCCGTGAAGTCAAACGAGGAATCCCCGCGAGATGGAATCCCGCTCATCGATCAAATCTCCATTCAAAGCGACGCCAAACTCAATCCACGGCAGAAACGAGTTGACGGTTGATCGCGCCAGGACGATGAAGTCCTCACCGTCCTCCAGACTTGCAACGTCATCGTGTCCATCTCCGTCGAAATCACCGATCACGTCGAAGATTGCCTCGTTTTGAAAACTCCAATCACTCCAGAGCGACACATTCATACTTGGTCTCTCACCGAATGAAGTGAGCCCCACCCAAAGTTCGCTGTCGCCGGGATTCGATGGGTTTGATGATCGTGCGAGGACATCATCGAGCCCGTCCCCATTGAAATCTCCCGACTGAAGGTCTTCAGGAAAAAGATCGGACGAAAAGTAACCGCCGGGCGACAGGGCCAAGCGACTGGCACCGAGGTTGATCGAGGTGATTTCCGTTCCGTTTGATGTCGCATACCAGAGCTGTCCCGTCTCTGTTCTTGCCAAGACGTCATCCCGACCATCGACGTTGTAGTCTCCTACGAGAATGTTGTGCCAGCCCGCATCGGCGACGCTCGAACCGAAGCGTCCCGCGTACAATCCGGCGAAACGACGACCGACGGGCGTGATGTTCGACAGGCCGTAGATCCAGTTGGCCTTGGAACCATCGATGCTGTCGCGGAGTCCGATGATGTCGTCGGTTCCGTCGCCGTTGAAGTCTCCGACGGAAAATTCGCTCCATCCCGATGGGGTCCATCTTCCATAAAACCCTGTTTGGAACTGCGTCCCATTCCATTGCTTGGTGAACCACTCTCCCGTCGACAATTGCGCGATCAGGTCGGTTGTCCCATTGCCGTCGAAGTCTCCGACCATGGGAAACTGGAATTCGGCATTCGGATTGAATCCCCCCGCCGGCATTGTGGCCAAGTGGCCTTGCCCATCGTTCAGGGCGATAAACACGGCGTTCGTTTCACTGAAACCAATTCCGTCGGTGAACCCATCGCCGTTGACATCTCCGGTGAAGGTTTTCCAGTTGAGGTCCGGATTCCAGCGAGGCCCGTTGTTCCAGGTGAACGATTTGCCATCGTTGAGACCAATCGACCATCGTCCTGTCTGGGCGTCGAAGAGCAGAAGGTCGTCCGGGTTGGGGGTCACCTCAACGGGAAGGTCCACGTCGTAGACGAATTCTTCCCCCGAAGAATCGGCGCTGCGAACTTCCAGTTGGATCACGGCCATCCCGTCCGAGTTGTTTCCGTGCTCGATTCGCAACTGGTCATTCTGAAGAGTTGCATCAAGCAGTTCGGGACGTGAGTTCCCAGCGATGGTAACATTCAGGTTCGCCGGATCAATTTGATTCCGCATGAACAAATCTGAGATGTTCAACTCAAGTGCGGACGATGTCGGCGTGAAGTTTTGAACCAGATCGGTTCCCAAGTAGTTCGCCATGGTGATGGAGACCGGAGGAAGGCTGGGAACGTCAGCACCAGAATTGGTATAGGTTGCGAGATTTCGAAATGGGTTGGCCAGGACCTGTGCCTGAGTGATCCCGAATCCGTAGACGCGGTATCGGCCTATGTCTCCGTATCGTCCTTCGCTGCCGACTGTCAGGTAATAGCGACCTTGGGGAAGATCGCGACGCGGAATCTCCGCACCCAGGATCTCGTCGATCTGCGTATGCCCGAACGCTCCGACTGTCGTGGGGGAATTCGGATCGGCCCACAACGAATAGTAGTTGAGGTCGAAGTTGGCTGGAGCCGGAAGATTGGGGGTGTGGCTGCGGGCAATGAGATTTCCGCTCTGATCTCGGAGTTCGAGTCTGGCGTTTAAGTTTGCGCCATAGATCGCACTCACGAGATTTGCTTCGACATAAAACGAAGCCGGACCTCCCGCGTGGTCGAAGACGAACGTATCGGTGTCACCAAATTGCGTGATGACTCCGCTTCCCGAAACACGATGGACTTGCCGTCCAAAGAAACGAGGATCAGGGCTTTCCCAATACGGGGCGGAGACGGCCATCCGGGTCGCACCGACGATACTATTACTGTGATCATCCGATCGGAGGTAGACCCCATTGCTAAAGAATCGACCAAAGTCGCTCTGCTGGGAAACGTAGCTTCCATTGGTTTCCCACCAAACTGTTCGATCGGAACTCACATTGTTTCCCATAATCGGCGTTCGAAGCGTATCGCCAGAATTGTACTCGGGATCGGGAGACAGAATCGTGGGTTGATTCGTGGGATTTCGCTGATGATCCAGTCCGAATCCGTGTCCTGCTTCGTGCGAAATTGTCGTCGCCGTTCCTGCGGCGAATCTCAGACGGCCTCCCACCATTGTTCCGAAAACCAATTCGGAGACTCGATCGGAAAATGCCCAGACGGTTGAACGAGACTCGGCAATCTTGATTCCCGAAATTCCTATGGGCGCTGCTTGACCTGGGTTGAGAATCGCTGAGTAGGTCGCATACCAATCGGCCGCCCGTCCCCCGATGGCAACGCGCAGCGCATCGCCCTGGAGGAAGGCACCGGCACTCGGCTCGATGGTCGTCACATTCACATTAAATGGAGCGTAGTCCTCCGACACGCGAGCCCAGATATCCGTGACCAACTGAAGTTCCTCTTGCGAGAATGCCGGAGACGCATCGAAAGTGAAGGCCGGAGTCACGGCATCCACGAAGTTGAACCCGCCGTTCAACCAGATTCGCTCGAAGTGTCCGTCGAAGTCGAGATAGAGGGTCTTTGTCAGGCTGTTTCCATTTGGTAAGCTGCTGAGTTGGGGAATGCCAGTCCACGGATTATTGATCAGAACGGGATCATCGCCATTGAGATATTCGTCCAGCGCCTCCAGAGATGAGAAATTGTCGTCGATGGTGTTCGCATCCGCATCAATGTTCACCGACACAGCCGTACCCGGGGAACTTCCCAGGATCAGGTTTTCGGAGACGATGTTGTCGACAACTCCGTCGTATCCCTGGGCGCTCACGAAGATCACACCGTGACTCGCCGCTCCAAGGTCCGATGAAGAATCGCCGTTCGCCGTGCTGCCGATATAGTTTCCACGAATCACATTTCCGCGAGTGACATCAGTCAGCGATCCCTGCTGAATGCGAATCCCGTGTCGTCGGTTTCCCGAGATCACGTTTCGTTCAACCCAGTCGTTGGTTCGATCTCCGTTGTTTCCAATCTGATTCCCCTCGGCTCCGGCACTGATGAGCAAGCCGCCCCCGTACAGGGAGGTGTCCGCCGCAAGCCTACCGGTCGCATCCGTTCCCAGATAATTTCCGGCGACGATGTTGTTGTCACTTCGAACTATCGAAATCGCGTTTCCGGTGAAACGATGAATCGTCAGACCTTCAATGCGGTTGCCATCGGCCCCGATCCAGGCTCGAATGCCGTCGACTCCGTTGTCTGTGATCGAGACTCCGTCGATGACAATTTCTGGGCCATAGGCATTGGCATTCCCCTGGTTGCTCGCCTGGGATTTCCCGTCGATCCATGTTCCCCCCGTGGGATCGGTCAGGTTCGGGAGTGGAGTCAGCGGGCGGATAATAAAGACATCTGCGGAGATGTCGCCTCGGGACAGTGCCGAATCGACGTCCTCGGCTCTGTTGACTCCGTCGTCAGGAATGTCAAAGGTGATCCGGTTCGGCCCCGGGTCCGAATTCGCGGACTCGATGGCCCATCGCAGTGAACCTGGCCCAGAGTCGTTGGTATTATTCACGACGAGGGGAGTCGACATTGCGAGCAGGACTCGGTCCTCAAGCGATTCGGGCCGCGCTAAGTGGCTCTGGGTAGAGGGGTTCCGGCGTTTCGCGAGTGCTTTTTGAAACCATTTCGGCCGTAACATGTCGCGTTCCTCTTTCGCTCAAGTGGGTGGTGGCGGCAAGGCGAGTGTGTTTGAAAACTTGCCCTCTGTAGGTCTCAACGGACCCGCGCCAGGCGAAAACGGATTTTTTCGTTTTGCGTCCGATCGACACCAAATTTCCGACGCTTGATTCCCATTGAGGCGAGTCGTTCAACGACTCAAAAGAGAAAACCGCGACTCCAAGCAAAAGGTGCCTCGGAGCCGCGGTCGTCGAGGGATTAACGTCCTTGAAACTGGAGCACCGGTCCGCCGAAGTAGGGATGGCGGTAATGCAACCGCCCCGTTCGGACGTCGATGACTCCCAGTCGTACCGTCGGATTCTGCTGGATGTGCCGTTGCAACTGATTTCCAAAGAATACGGGATTTGTTGCGGCACGTTCGAATCCAACCGATGTGATGATGTCGCCGGGTTCCAGACCAATCTGTTGGGCAACCGATCCGGGAATCACGGACGCCACGCGGACGCCGCGAAAATCCTGGACGAGATAGACGCCCAGTCTGGGTGTGAGAGGAACCAGGTTCGGAGCGATCTGACCTCCTTGCTGGGCGTCCGCCGATCCGCCGATGGTCGAAAGACCCGCGACGACGGCAATCACGATCAACTTGGATGTCAGAATTGATTGAGTCGCAGTCATTGTGAAGTCCTCGATTGAGGGGATGTGATAGGGAAAGAGACGCGGCCTCCAAGATTTGGAGGCCGCGTGAAACCGGGAAGACTTACCAGCCGTAGCCTCGCTGGCAGCCGTAGCCGCCACCGAAACCC
>JAGQQQ010000824.1 GCA_020426125.1 Planctomycetaceae bacterium | reverse complement strand
TCCCGCCGCGAAGAGCCAGGACTTGGCCCAGAACGGGATGGGCTGAAGTTGTCGATCGGCTTGCATCTTGGTTTCCGGGGAATGTTCAAGAAATTCCGTGGACATTAGCGTTTGGGGACCACATGGCCGAGTCCACCATCAATCCCCAAGACCTGACCCGTCATGAAGTCGTGTTCCGGATCGAGCAACCACGCTGCGAGGTCCGACACTTGTTTGGGTGTTCCCAACCGCCCGAGAGCATGCATCTTAGTGGACGCGGTCGCGGCGGGGGGGCTTTCCCAAATACGACGGGTCAATTCCGTTTGAATCAGCCCGGGACTGATCACGTTGACTCGGATGTTTTGCGAAGCATAAGTCGCAGCGGCAGACCGGGCGAGTCCGATGATCCCCCCTTCGCAGCAGCGATCGCTTCGTGATTGGCAATTCCGATTTCAGCGGCGGCGGACGCGAAGAGCACAATTGAGCCCCCCTGTTTGCGGAGGACCTTTGCCCCCGCACTGACAACGGCGAAGGAACTGAACAGATTGGTCTCTAATGTTTCCCGGAATTCCTCATCCGAGGTCGCATGCGCTGGTTTCAACAGAATCGAGCCCACGCAATTCACGAGTCCCTCGATTGGACCGTGTTCCTTTTCCGACTGTTGAACGGCCTCCAGCACCGACTCCGAACGTGACATGTCAACGACCGATGCGGGTTGATCGAGTTCTTCCGAAAGCTGCGCGAGTTTTTCGCGGTCCCGTCCTAACAGCACCAATTGGTCGCCGCGCCTCGAGAGCTGTCGTGCCAGCGTGGAGCCGATTGTGCCTGTCGCCCCGAAGATTGCTACCCGTGCCATATATCTCATCCCTTCGAAGTGGTGTGTCCATCAGGCGAAGATCCGAGGGATTATAGAAGGGAGTAGAAAAGTCGAGTGAATTTGGGTCCGAGGATCGGAGGGGGAAGGCCGTCCGTGTTGGTCGAGCGATGGCGGACAGTGCCTTTCATCGCGTGATTGAGGGCGTTCGCGGCATGTCGGGCCGGAGAAAACGGAATTCTCGGAAAAGGTTGAGCGTATCCAGTCATGTCGGACTGATGCGGTTGGGTCTCCGAAGACGACTGAGATCATTTTGCAATCGCAACATGACATCAAAACGATTCCAGTAAAATAGTTTCGACGACACTCTTGGAGCCGAGCTTGAGGTTGTTCATTTTTCGTAACCATCAGATATTCAGGCACATATGGAGATTATTGAAAAACTTTCAAGAATCGGCACTTTCCATGCGACATGCCTAAGTCAATCAGATGAGTCAAATCTGTGACAATCACACCACTCCCAAGACGGAAGACATCCCCATGCAACGCTCTCTCTTCTCCAGCCTGTTCGCATTCGTTCTCCTGGCTCAAGCCACGTTCGCCCAAGATTTCAGCGATGTGAAGTCGGGAATGTTACTCGGAATTTACGCCGCTCCCGGTCAAGGGGGCATGCGAGTCACCGGAATTATCCCGGGGTACTCCGCTGAAGGCCGCCTCTTTCCAGGGGATGTCCTCCTTCGTGCGACACTCGACGGGGCCATTCTCCATCGGCTCCGGACAAACTACGAAATGGAAAACGCGAAGATGGCCATCGGAGCGAATCGTGAAGCAGCCATCGAGTTCTGGCGACCGGGACAAGGCCTGATGTACGCCTGGGTCGAGTTTACGCCGATTGCCGCTCCGGCAGCGACGTTTTCCTTCGGAGGAGTCGCGGCGGATACCGCAGCCCCACCTCAAAGCAAAGCGATGTTCAAATTGGAATCCGAGAAGCCCGGCGCTCGTGACTTGTTCCAATCCGGCAAGCCTCAAACGTCGCTGAAACCCCCGGTGATCAATGGACCCACCCCCGTCGGACCGAATCCCGTATTCCCAGGCGGAAAGAAAGACCCCGGAAGCCTCTTCGGCGGCTAATTGGAGTCGCTCTGGATCGAACGATTTTCCAACACACACCCCCGTCGCAACGATTGCGAATCGGGGGTGTTTTCGTGTGTTCCGAGCGTGTTTGACAGTTTGCGGGGTGGAAGTCCCCGTTCCAGCTTGATGGATGGGAATCATCTAACCTGAGTTGCGCCCCCCGTTGACACTGAAACGCCTCCGCGTGGGTAAAAGTTGTTAGTAGAACATGACTTCTACAGCACGCGAGGCGTTCGATGGATGAGACAGGGTGTCCGCGGCAGTTGGAACTCTTTGTGGTCAATCGGCAGCAGGTGACTGTCACTTTTGACGGCGAGCACATCGTTTCAGATGCGGGGCTGTTGCCGATTCGCC
>JAGQQQ010000823.1 GCA_020426125.1 Planctomycetaceae bacterium | reverse complement strand
AATCGATCTCCCTGGTGTGGCAAGACGGAAGCCAATTCCAACACCAATGGAGTTCAAGTCACGACAAACTCTCGAAAGTGTCACACGGGATTCTCCGGATGAGCACGTGAGTTCCGCGTTCTGCAACTCCAAGCCGTTTTGGCAAGAATCGTAAAACTTTCGCATCCTACCGGGACGCCGGGTCCTGACGGAGATCAAAGCAAACCAGTTCGTCATTGGCTCGAAGGTAGAGCTTCCCGTGTGCGATGACGGGGTGGGCCCAGCGGACACCGGATCCAAACATTCCATTTTCATCGAAGGTTCCCTTGAGAATGTACTCCCGGGGATTGGCTTCAATGAGCGCCATCGTTCCATTTTCGTATCGGAAATAGAGGTGTCCGTCGGCATAAGTGACGGCTGCCGAACCGGTTCCCGGACCACGTTGCTTCGGCCAGCTCGTACGTCCCGACTTAAGATCAAAGCAGGTGGGAAACCCATTGTTGTGGCCATGCCCCATGTAGACGTCATCGCCGACGAGAATCATGCCGCCGTGGTGGTTCTGTAAGGTCTTCGCCGGCAGGTAGTAGACCTCCTTGGGAGAGATCCGGCCGCGGGTTCCCTTGATTTCCAGCAGCGCGGTTCCCCCATCGTCATAGCCGGTCGAAGCGAGAACGAAATCCCCGGAAACCACCGGCGTGGGAATATTCGCGGTTGTGTTCGCGATCCGGTCGTACCCCCAAAGAAACTTGCCGGTCACCGCCTCAACGCCAATCACTCCGCGTCCAATCGTCTGCACGTACTGTTTGGTGCGGCCTGCGTTGCTGATGACGATGGACGAATAACCAGCCCCGTCCTGACCACGGCTCCCTGTTCCCGGCAGGGACGCTGTCCAAACAGGCTTTCCGGTCTGTTTGTTCAACGCGGCCATGATCGCACGCGGCCCTCCAGGAGTACAAATGACTCGGTCCCCATCAACGAGAACCGATTCACTGTACCCCCACATGGACATCATCTTTCCCCCGAAGTCTCTGGGAAGATTCACCCGCCAGAGTTCTCGGCCGGACTGCCGGTCGGCGCACAGGAGTTCTCCGTCGAAGGACAAGGCAAACACGCGGTTCTCATCGATCGTGGGTGTTGAGTTGGGACCGTTTTCCTTCGAACCCGGTCCGACCGCTGTTTCCCAGAGCTTGTCTCCGGTTTCCGCATTCAGGCAAATCAGATATTCCGTTCCCTCTCGTCGCCCCATTGTGAATAGCTGACCATTGGCAATGGACACGCTTGCGTAGCCGTTTCCCAACCCCGCGGATTTCCAAAGTTGTGGGGGGCCTTGTGCTGGCCATTCCGTCAGGAGTCCGGTTTCCGATGACTTCCCGTCTCGCTGGGATCCCCGCCACGTTGGCCAGTCCTCTGCCGAACAAGGACTTCCCATCGAGCATCTGATCAACAAACCGAACAGGACGAGAAGACGCATCGCGAGCCTCCAAGCAAATGGCAAAATGAAGATTAAAAATTTCGTCGACGATTTCGACTCCCCCGACGCTCGAAGTGACCACGTTTTACCCCGAACAGGATCCCGAAACCCCAGTCCAGACTGCCGAACGTGAATCAACCGATGTTCATCGAAGGATCTCCTGATCCTCTCAAGGAGACCAATCCGTGCCTCGCGGCCGGGGCTGGTCCGTCCAACTTGCAGGAAACTCGCACGATCGCCGTTTCTCATGTGAGGCGTCGTTAGAGACCATGCCGTTTCCGGTTCGACGGAACACGGAGTTGCATAAATCTCTCAAAGTCTGCGGTGTTTCACGATGTGGGAGCGAGGACAAAGCGGACACGTTCCTTTCTCCATGTCCCAACATGTGGCCAGGGCATTACGGCATCACGGTGATACTGCAAGACGTGCTTCCCGAGGCCGGAACATACGATTCCTTCACGTAGTCCATCACCATGCGGTCCGCGTTGAATCGCCAGCCGAGCGTGCTCACCGACCGCTTCATGCGATCAATCCATTCCTGCGGCAGGTCATCGTGGTCCCGGTCATAGTACAAGGGAATGACTTCGTCCCTGAGGACATTCATTAAGGACTCCGCGTCGCGAGTGTCCTGAACCTCCTGGTTCGCATGAATGAGACCATCTCCGATCGCGAAACCGTTCGTGCCGTCGTACGCCTCGGCCCACCAGCCATCGAGAACGGACAAATTCAGCCCCCCGTTGAGGACGACCTTCTGTCCGCTCGTCCCCGACGCTTCCAAGGGACGCCTGGGATTATTCAGCCACACATCGACTCCCTGGACCAGGTGTCGACCCAGATTGATATCGTAATCTTCCAGAAAGACGACCCGCCCCTGAAATTTCGGATCCTGGGAAAGCTTGTAGATTCGCTGGGCGATCTGTTTCCCAAAGTCATCAGCGGGGTGAGCTTTTCCGGCAAAGATGAATTGGACCGGGCGGCTGGAGTCGTTGATAATTTTCTCAAGGAGTTCCATGTCCCGTGTCAGAAGGTCGGCGCGTTTGTAGGGAGCAAAACGCCGCGCGAATCCCACTAACAAGGCTTGGGGATCGAGCACGTTTTGAAACTTTTCGGCCTCCCGATCCGACATGCCATTTCTCTTGGCCTGGAGGCCCAATCGATAACGAGCATAGATAATCAACCGGTTCTTCAATGACTGATGCGTCTCCCAAAGCTCTGTTGCCTTGACCCGCTCGAATGCCGCCCAGACCTCTGGTTCCCCCGTCTTGAGGTACCACTTCGCGGGCAAAATCCGGTCGTAAAGCACCCGCATCTGCTGCGCCAGCCAAGTCGAGACGTGGACTCCATTGGTAATATGACCGATGGGGATTTCCTCTTCGCTGCGCCAAGGCCATAAGTCTCTCCACATCCGTCGGGAGACGACACCGTGAAGGTTGGAAACGGCATTGGCACGGCGACTCGTCTTAAAGGCAAGCACGGTCATGCAAAATGGTTCCCCATGGTTGTGAGGATCGACCCGCCCGAGCCCCTGGAGTCCTTCGTAGTCCAAGGCCAATCCTTCTCGCAACGGACCCAGGTGCTCCTCAACAAGTCCGCCGTCGAACCGGTCGTGCCCAGCAGCGACAGGCGTGTGCGTGGTGAAGACCCCCATCGTGGCGGTTTCCCGCAACGCATCGTCGAATCTCAACCCGTCATCTTGCATTCGCATCCGGATCAGTTCCAGCGGAGCAAACGCCGAATGCCCTTCATTCATGTGAACAACACGAGGTTTAATTCCCAGCTCAGCGAGGGCTTTGACCCCGCCGACCCCGAGCAAGAGTTCTTGCCGGATCCGCGTCCGATGATCGCCGCCGTAGAGCCGGGCGGTCAGGCGACGATCGTCAGGATTGTTTTCGGGAATGTTGGAGTCCAACAGGTAGAGTGGCACGCGACCGACATCAACTCGCCAGACCTTGGCATGGATCGCGCCGCTACGGGTTGGCACGGAAATCTGGACGGGACGACCGTTTGGTCCCTTGGCTTCCCGTAAGGGAAGATCCTGGGGGTTCGCGAGGATGTATTCTTCCTGCTGCCATCCGTTGGCATCGACCAATTGGGTAAAATATCCTTCATAATAAAAGAGCCCGACCCCGACCAAGGGGATTCCTAGGTCAGAAGCACTCTTCAGATGGTCCCCTGCGAGGACGCCGAGACCTCCGGAATAAATTCGAAAGGACTCGTGAAGGCCGAATTCGGCGGAAAAATATGCAACCGGACGGAACCCCAAGACGCCAGCATGTGTTCCCCCCCAGGTATCTCGGGCTTCCATGTATTCCCGCCATTCTCGGTAGGCGGCGTTGATCCGAGAGTGCAGCACTTCCTCCCTTGCGCGGATCTCGAGTTTATCGGGGCCGTATTCCCGAAGCAGCAAGATGGGATTGTGAGCGAGTGAGGACCACATTCTGGGATCGATTGCACGAAAGATTCCCGTGACGTCCGGCTGCCAACTCCACCACATGTTGCCGGCAAGTTCGCACAGCTTCTCATGAATCGATTTTTGAATCGCCATCTTCACTCCGTTTTCTCTCAAAACCAGTCCATTGCGCCCCTTCGGTTCCCCGCTTGCTGCTCCGAGTACGGACCGTGAACCAAACATCGGAGAGGCGGGAAATGGACCGGAAAGATCAATTTCTCTGACCTCTCCGGCCGGGCGTTTGGGAGTATAGACGGATCAGTTGGACGGGTCGAGACAGGGAATCCCATGGGGCAACGCCGTTCCCCAAGGGCCGCTCGTCAGGCGATTCTTCATGAATCCACCATCTTTGAAACTGGGCCTTGGGACACCTTGGGGAATTGCCGACTCCGACCCCCTAAATCGTCGACCCCAGCCAAATCATGTCGCAGTTGTGACGTCTGGGCGAAAAGCAGCTGAATGTCTTCCATCGATCGACGCGCGTCCCCGACCGCGTCTTCGAGTTGCGGGAACAACCCTCGTCCGAGCCGGGTCTGAACCATTTTGCTAACGAGAGTCCGGATGCGATCCGTGAGGCCGAATCGGAGCCGCCTCGTGAACAGAATAATCAATGCTCCCGCCCAGAGTACAAAGAACAGGGTCGCCGCAAGATAGAAGTCTGACGAGAAGAGTGGCGCCTCAAAGAGAAAGGAATCGACGAAAAAGTTTCGTCCCACTCGATAGAGAACGAATCCCAGATAGACCCCGAACAGGAGTTCGTACCAGCCGCGAATGATGGCCCGGGAATTCCGACCGGCCAGTTCGTGGATGATTTCATCAACCCGTTGGCTGGCATCTCCAACGAATTCCGATTCCACATCGGCCGCCCGTTGCCTTAATGTGTCCAGGGACTGGGAGCGAAGCATTGACGAGGGAAATCCCGCGGATGTGAGATGCCCCTCGATGACAATTTCCGATTCCCGAAGGATCGCGTCATCCAGTCCAAAATGGCTGACCCGATGGAGAACGGACTCCGCGGCTTGTTCCTTCCGTCGACCTTCGAGCCAACGAACACCCTGTACGGTCCCGAGTATTGCGAGTTGTGCCGTGCTTCTGGCTCGTGCAAGAGTCATCGACGCGACGATGCCGCCCAAGCCGTTGTAGATACGTAGAATGATGGAAAACGGACTCATTCCCCATCGCTCGGTCACAGCCGACAAGAGTCGTCGTTCCCAGAGATTGTGACTTGCTAACAGATCATCTTCGAGTTGCTTCGCCATTCGTCGACTCAAGCCAAGATTCTGTTCCCCCAAAGCGGACTGCAATTGATCCAATGCGGGCGTATGCTGTTCCAGCAACTCCCGGCAGCGCGCCAGCCCCGCTTGTAACAAGTCGACCACATTGGCACGGCGGACACGGACCCGTTCCGAAGCTCCAAAGCGGTTTCCCAACAGGTCAATCAGCCGGCCCATTTCCCCCGACGGCCGCTGCCCGGCCTGTCGCTCCTCCAAGGCTCTCAGCGAGTCAACAAAGAAAACTTCCGGGACCTCGAACTCGCCAGACAAAGTTCGCCGCCAATCGTCCCGAATATCTTCATCCAACCCGGCGTGCGTCTGCACAAAGATGATCCGGCAGCCTGACGCCGCGGACCGTAACTCCTCGCTGACCCGAGCCGACCGGTACTTCTGCTGCGTGCTCACATAAAGTAGAACATCGCAATAGGGCAACAGCGTCCGCAATCGGTCCAGGTTGCTTCCGGTGGTGTCCCCCTCGGTCGTATCGGGATCGGGGCAATCCAGAACGATGACATCCTGGAGGAGGTCCCCTTCGCGTCGGATGACATCCACTTCCTCGAGTGGGATTCCCAGGTCTTCCAATGCAGTCTGGGGATGGGCGATTAAAACCGGTTTGAGTGTCGTCGGACGCTGTCTTCCTGAGCGGGTCACTTCTTCGCCCAAAAGAGCATTCACCAGTGAGCTTTTGCCGGTCCCCGTTCCCCCAAATGTGGCGACAACGAGAGGAGACTCCATGCGGATCCGGAGCGTCTCCACGCGGTCCAACACGCGACGCAGCAAAGATTGAGCCCGTTTCTCCGGTTCCCATTCGGTCGATTGCGTGACCCAGCGTTGGGTCCGCTGACGCAGATCGTCAATCGATGAGAGCAGTTCCAACTGACGGACTTCAGAATCGAGCATCAGATTTCGTCATTGATCCCATGAAACAGATTTCAACAAACTCAAATCAAAAATGTCTGACGTCACACCTGGAGTGAGCCGTCGGACGTCGGTGATTCGTTGAGCATCAAGTCAAGATGAACCCAGTGTTGTCCGTCACTCGATTTCAATACGGCATCCGCAACCGCTTGTGCGGCGGCGCCGTGATCGAATCCCGGAACCGCCGGCCGGTCCTCGACAATGGCCGAAACCAGTTCATAAACCAGATCATAGCGGAACACAGTGCTCGGCACTCCAACTTTCGGATCACGGGGGCTCCCCGGAATGACGAGAAACTCCTCGGGCACATCGAGCGGAGACATCGATTCCCCGTGTTTTCCGACGAGAATGACATTCGGTTCCTGAAGCCGATAAACGGCGGATGCCTCGGTCCCGTTGACTTCCGCCCATTCGTGCCCAAACCCATTGTAATGATATCCCTTCATCACGGTGCTCCCTTCCCAGACCCCAACGGCACCGCTAGCGAACCGCCCGATCAATGCGGACCAGTCATCCACGTCCGACGGGGGACAGGGGTGTCCGCTGACGGTTTTGTCGCGCGGGCAGAACTGGGCCACCGCTCCACAGATCGACTCCAAGGGGCCCATCAGATCCATCCCCAGATCGATCCGATGGATCGTCATGTCGAACAAATCTCCGGCGCCGGCGTTCGCTTTGTACTGGCGCCATCCCCAACTGGTCTCCGGCAAGTCTAGGAACCGCTGGCTGCGGAAATGCCGAGGCTCACCCAACATCCCCGAACGGACAAGATGCCGCAGGTAACGCATTGCGGGGGCAAAGCGGTAGGTGAATGCCGTCATATGTTTCAGATTGCGATCCCGAGCCTCGCGATACATCGCCGCCGCCTGCTCGAAGTTCAACCCAAGCGGCTTCTCGCACATGACATGCTTGTTGCCCGCGAGGCAGGCCATGGTGATCGGATGGTGCGTATCGTTCGGAGTGGCAATGATGACGGCATCAACGTCGGGATCGTTGGCCATCTCATGATAATTCGTGTACAGCTTTTTCACGCCCCAATCGGAACGGCGTTTCTCAAGCAACTCCGTGTTCGGATCGCACGCGGCGATCAGCTTCGCCCGCGGATCCAGTTCGATTCCCGGGACGTGGTGGTAATCTGAAACCGCGCCCGCCCCAATGATCCCAAAACGGACCTGATCCATTCGTCGCCTGCCTGTTCATCGTTCCGATTGAACTATCGAATTGTAGAGAGAATAACAGAATCGGGAACCGGAACGAAACAGTGACACGCAAAGAGCCCATCGACAGACGGAACACGCTTAGCCGGTTCAAGCGAACACAACATTGTGCCGCGATTTCCACCCGCCGACTGCGGAAGCCGCATGACTTGGCAAGACCATCTCACAGCGAAAAATTCCCCTCCGACGTCACCGGTTCCCTCTGTTTCAAAGGGTTCATGATCCCTCGCGAAAGCCCAGCACAACCAGTAGGCAAGGACCGCCAGCAATCACATTGGCCCCTTGTCGTCGTGCGTCGTCAATGGCTCCGAGATGCTCGGCGCCTGGCTGGAGCCAGAATTGCCGAATGCCCAGCCCCATCGCCTCGTCCAAAACGGTTCGGGTGATCTCAGGCGGCGTAATGACCGACACGGCGCGCACCTCACCTTCCAGTTCACTCAGGCGAGCCACACAAGGGATCCCCTCGACGGACTCGGCATTCGGGTTGATGGGCCACACCGCGAGGCCATTTTGCAGGTAGGCCCGGAGGACCATATTGCCATATTTGTGGCGGTGTTTTGACGCCCCCACGACAGCGAATGGACCTTCGTCGAGAAACTCATCAATCTGGGCGTGAAGTGTCATCGATAGTCGCTCCCCCGGGAGGGAATGTCACAACTGGGCGTGGGAATGGAAAGAACCATACCGAACCGCCTTGAAACCGAAGATTTGAGTGATTCTTTCCGATCAGACCTCAGTGGTCAGACAACAAACATCCGCGGAAATCGGCAAAAATCACGATGTCCAATTGACTCGAAAGCGCATGAAAAAAGGGCCCCATGAATGAATTGAACATGGCGCCCCTCGAATGAGATTTACTGAGACTGCGGTAGTCGCTCACGTTCGATTTTCGGAAAGGGACCAGTGCAGGCCTTCATGAAGGCCACCAGATCTTCTTTTTCCTGTTGGGTCAGATTCAAAGGCTTCACTTTGTCGCTGAGGTTCTTATTGGGCGTTCCGCCCTTGTTGTAGTGTTCGACAACTTCCATCAGCGTCTTCTGACTGCCATCATGCATGTAGGGGGCGGACAATTCCACGTTGCGGATGGTAGGCGTTTTGAAGGCGCCCCAGTCCTTCGGGTCCTTCGTCACCGCGTAGCGGCCGACGTCAGGATCATCCGCATCCATTCCGACCCCCAGGTTGTGGTACTTCTCATCGGCGAGGTTGGCTCCCACGTGGCAGGCGGCGCAGTTCACGCGTTCACTGAAAAACAGGTCCCGTCCTCGGATGGCACTCGGGGACATCGGTTTGGCTTCGATTCCCTTTTTGGCAACCTGGTATCGGGCGGCGAACGCTTCGTCGTCCTCAAGCAGAAACTCCAGATCTTCCTGATCGATCTTTTGGAATTGCTGCCATTCCTCGTAGTAGTCAAACGGTGACGCACCCGTCACAATCGCCCGCTCAAACGCGGCGATTGCCTTGGCCACATTCTCAATGTTCAAAGGCGCCTTATCGCCAAAGATTTTTCGAAACTGCATCCGGTATCCGGGAATGCCTTCGAGCGTTTTGATGGCAACTTCGTGCGTGTTCGACATCTCAATCGGATTCGCGATCGGCCCCTTCGCCTGCTCCTCGAGAGACGCGGCGCGCCCATCCCAGAATTGCAGATCAGAGAGAATTCGGTTGTAACTCACCGGAGAGTTTCGATTCCCTTCCTGACCACCCACCCCAACGCCAAACTGCGTATGCGCTCCGAATCCTTCATCCGGATGATGGCAGGACGCGCAGCTGATTGTTGCGTCCGATGACAGGCGGGGGTCAAAGTAGAGTTGGCGCCCCAGTTCAATCTTCGCCTTGGTGAGCGGGTTTTCCTCCAACCCCTTGATGGACGCCGCGCCTGCCGCCAAGCCAAGAGGGAGCTTCACCTTCAACGGCTTATGATTCCCCGGATTCGCGAGCCACGTCCGAATCTGTTCGTCGGTTAATTTGCCTTCTCCAGGAATGCCGGTCAGCAAGTCTCCTTCGCCAAGAGTCACTTCAATGGCTTCCTCTGACTCGGCTGCCAGCAACGTCGCGGCATTTCCACTCCCGAGAGCCGCTAAGCTCATCAAACCGGAAAACATCAAGTTTCTCATCATTGTTCCGTTACCATCCTCACTTGAACGTGTCGTATCCGCACCTCCATGGATTTTAGATCGATCAATGCGAGAGGCCAATGGTCGGGATCCGTCGCGGATCACAATTTCAATCGAGGTTCCCAAGTCAGTGTACGAAAAAGGGGCGA
>JAGQQQ010000822.1 GCA_020426125.1 Planctomycetaceae bacterium | reverse complement strand
CCGGGAACATCGGCATCGGCACCCAACTGGCCAACAGTGCGATACAGATCAATGCGAAGGACGGAACCGCCCGACTTGTGATCGAAGAGAATTCATCGATCTCGGCCAATAGGGACTTGCTCGACTTGAGGAACAATGGGGCTGGTTCCATTGTCCTGACCGACACGGATTCCAAGACCACCGTCCGCACCGGACAAGGAGCAGGGAATGCCTACACCATTCAATTCGGCTCGACTGCAAACCCGCAATTTCAACTCAACCCCGATGGAAGCCTGACGCTCGGTGCGACTCCGACATCATTTGTGCTCGACGCGGCCGGGAATCTGACTGTTGCGGGGACGGTTTCGTCTCCGTCCTCGATCGCCCTGAAAGAAAACCTTGTTCGCGTCGACACTCAGGGGGTTCTCGATGCAATCGACGATCTCTCCATTCTGCTCTGGAATTACATTGCCGACCCGGATTCGGTCCGTCACATCAGTCCGCTCGCCGAAGAGTTCTTCACCGCTTTCCACTTAGGGGGGGACGCGAGTCACATTGCCCCAACGGACCTCGGGGGCGTTGCAATGGCTGGCGTTCAGGCTTTGTATGAGCAGATTTCACTGCAAAACGAAGAGATTGCGTATTTGTCCTGGCTCGCGGGAATCGGATTCGGTTCGCCGGAATTTCACTCGGCGTTTGACGGCGAGATGGCAAACGTCAACGGGACCGTTTCAACAAACGGGACCACGTCAAACGGGGCTTCTCTCACAGGAGTGTCGTCAACGGCGAGTCTCTCCGCTTGGGAGCGGATCCTCTCGGGGGCCACAGTTTCGGTTGGGAACAACGGACAACTTGTTCTCGGAGGTCTTGCTGATGACGATCTGATCATCAACGGAGGAAACCAATCCTTAATCATCGGAAACTCCGCGTTTGCAAACGTGAACTCCGCGTTCGATTCGGTCCGGTTACAGGACGACGTCATCCGCATGCATTTTCAGGACACGAGTACTCGCCCAGGAGATTCCACAAACGACTGGCGGATCGTGATCAATGACGAGTTTCTCGGGGGCAAGAGTTACTTCTCAATCGTCGATGTGGAAACCGGTCTGACGCCGCTTCGAATCGATGCCGGGGCACCCGAGTTTTCTCTCCTCGTCGACGCGCAGGGACGCCTCGGATTGGGGACGTCATCGCCACAACAGAACATTCATATCACTTCCGGAGACACCCCCACGATTCGATTGGAACAGTCCGCGAACGGCAGCTTCGGTTCTTCGATCTGGGATCTGGCCGGAAATGAAGTCAACTTCTTCATTCAACACGTCACGAATGGGAACACCGTTCCGTTCGTTGTTCATGCGAACGCTCCTGGTGACAGTCTCTTTATCGATGCGAAGGGAAACCTGGGGTTCGGAACCAATCTGCCTGGAGCCAGCGCCCACGTCTTCCGGGACGATGGGAACGCCCAAATCAGCGTGACGGAACACTCGTTCACGACAGCGCTCCGTGAACTCCTGCAACTCTCAAACGTCGGGGGAGCCTCGATTCGGATGACCGACACTCAGGGAGCGGGAGTCACCTGGCGCACGGGCGTCAACAGTACGGATGATTTCATCTTCGATCTCGACAGCACCACCGACGCGGAATTTCGCATCGCCTCCGACGGATCACTGACTGTCGGACCTGATGGAGCTTCCCATCTGGTTCTCGATGCCATCGGAAACCTGACAATCGCCGGGATGCTGACTCAAGGATCCTCGTACACAATCAAAGAAAACTTCTTCTCTCTCAGTGCTGGAGGTGTTCTGCAAAGACTGGAGTCACTTCCAGTCTATCGATGGAATTACATCGATGACGGAAGTTCCGTACAGCACTTGGGGCCGACCGCTGAAGATTTCTATGCGGCGTTCGGGTTAGGAACCGACGCGCAGCACATCGCTGCATCCGACATGATCACTGTCGCGCTCGCGGGACTTCAGGGACTGATGACGGCCGTCGCCGACCAGGGTCAACAACTGGAAGCGATCTCCACCACAATCGGAAATGGGTGGCAATCAGCCGCAACTTGGGACAATCCCAGCACGCCGCTACCCGCAACGATCGACTTGGCGACCGTCGATTCTTCTCAAGTCGTTGGGACGCTGGCAACTCGGATTTCCAGTTGGGGTTCGTTCGAAGCGTTCGCCAATGCCGCCACGAATTCGACAGCAGTCCCCGAACACAGTTCTCAACTCGTGGTTCATGACCTTCAAGATGGCGAAACCGCTGTCGATGGAGGTTCCCATGGACTGTACCTTGCGTCCACGGGCACCGATTCCCACTTTGTCTGGCAGGATCAGGATCCGTCCACACCTGACGTGACAGAAATCTATTACGACTTCCGAAGTGAAGGGACCTTCGCCAACCAGATCACATCCGCACAGCGTCAGGCGGCGGAGTCGGCGTTGCGCGCCTGGGAGGCGGCTAGCGATGCCACGATCAGGTTCATTCGAAATCCGTCGGTCGATCGATCGCAGATCATCAACCTCGGCGTGGGCGATCTCAGTGCCTTTGGATTTCAGGGATCCCAAGGAGGTACGCTTGCCGTCGGTGGAGGAATCGTGACGTCCGGAGAGATTGACACGATCACCAACGGTGTCGTCTGGCTGGACAACCGGGAAACGTGGGATGCCATCACGGGAAACGGCCATCCCACGGGCACGTACGACGCACAGACTGTGTTTCTCCATGAACTTGGCCATGCACTCGGATTGGGACATGCCGACATCGTCGCAGGTGTCGACGTCATGGACGGGATCTACCGAGGGGAACAGACAACGTTTTCGGCATTCGATAAAATGTTGATTCAGACGCTCTACGCGGATGCCATTCTGGGTGACGGATCCGGCAACGGCGCTCTGGTCCTACTGCAAGATGTCGTTTCCAATGGCGACCGGACAATCTCCGCCAATGTGGCGGTCGGAATTGATGCCGTCAACGGGGAAGTGTTCGGAACGGATACCCTGCGTCTCAAAGAAAACAACACACGGATCGCCTTCTTTGATACAAGCAACGATGGGTCTCCGAATGTGAGTTGGCAGTTAACGGCCAATTCGAATGTCAACGGGGGCCAAAATTACTTCGCGATCGACCAACAGCCGAACCCGGGAAGCCCGACAGGCACGTCCATCTTTCGGATTCTCGCGGGCGCTCCCACCGATTCTTTGGTGATTGACACTTCAAGCCGGATCGGCCTGGGAACCCAGTCTCCGCTCGAAGACCTACATCTGGTTTCGGGCATGACTCCGACCATCCGTCTCGGACAGGATGCCTCGCAAGGATTTGCTGCCCAGAATTGGGATTTCGGCGGGAGCGATCTCGGATTCTTTCTGAGAAATGCCAACTCCATGGCGGACATCTTTCAGATTTTTTCCGGAGCGCCGACAAACAGTCTGATGGTTGCCAGCGACGGTTCCGTTGGTTCCGGACTGGGCGCGCCGGCTGGCCGATTCCACATTCTGCGAAGTGACGGCACCGCCCAACTTCGGGTTGAGGAAGCCTCCGCAACGACTGCGGATCGTGATCTGATCGTCCTGGAAAACAACGGGGGAGTGTTGATTCGCTTTTCGAATACCACGCCGCCCGAAGATCCGCCGATGGCAAACAATCCCGTTATCGGCGTCGCGCAGACGGCGACTGTCAACGGCGATCAGGTGACTTTCGACTATTACATCGAAAACCTGGGATCGGAAACGCTGACAAATCTTTCTCTTCCCCATCATTTGGACAAACTGTTTGCCTCGTTTGAGTCCCATCTTGTTGTTTCGCCGACCCTGATCAGCGGACCGGGGACGATCCTGCTGAATTCGAAATTCAACGGAGTCGACAATTTCGATCTGTTCGATACTGGGACGATCCCTGGAACCGATGGCCGCACCGCCGGAGACCCTGGCAGCACGCTGGGAGTCGGCGAAACGGCACACATTCGAATCACCGTTGAAGTCGATGGCCTGACAGATCACGGACTCGGACTGGGGAATTACTCGTCCCAAGTGATCGTTTCGGCCAGAGATTCCGTCGGGGGAGTCGTGAGCGACCTCTCCGATTCCGGGACAGATCCCGATTTGAGTGGAAACAACAATCCAACGGACGTCGGCGAGGACGATCCCACGCTGTTCACGGTCACTCCGAATCCCGTGATTGGCGTCGCATCGGACGTCGCGGTTTTTGGCCAACAAGGTGGCGGAGTCCGACTGGAATTGTCCTGGAAACTTGAGAATCTGGGCAATGTCACGCTGGAAAACATCGTCTTAACAGACGGATTAGACGCGGTGTTTGGGGCCGGGAACTACCTAAAAACCGGTGGCTCCAGTCACCCTGAGGTGACCGTCATCGGGGGTGGGGCGCTGACCCGAAATGCCAGCTACAACGGTTCATCGATGCCCGTTGTCATTTCTTCCGGATCGCTCGAACCCGGCGCGTTCGCCATGATCACAGCCGAGTTTCTTGTCACGGTGTTAACGGATCAGGGACTGGGACTGGGGGTCTATTCGAATCAGGCCACGGCCACCGGTGAAGGTCCGGGCGCAGTCATGACCTCGGATCTTTCGGATGCGGGAAACGTTCCCGATCCCAACTTCAACGGGGACCCCACCGAAAATGGGGAGGACGACCCGACTGTTTTCTCATTGAGTTCCAGTCTTGGGGCCGCAATGACAGCGTCCGTCGTCGGGAATCAGGTAACATTCGACCTCTTTCTGGAAACGTTTGGGGAGTTGAACCTCACCAATCTGACACTCATTGATGATCTGGATTCGCTCTTCGGTGTCGGAAACTATTCTCTGATTGCCGCACCATCTCTGCTGGATGATCCAGGCACGATCATGCTGAACGCCGGGTTCGACGGCAGTGCCGACGCCGAACTGTTCGCTCCCGGAAGCATGTTGGCTTCCTCCGACACAGCTCAAATCTCGTTCACGGTCTCTGTCCATCAGATCCGGAATGCAGGAAATGGGCTGGGATTTTATCAACAGAATGTCCAGGCCTTTGCTCAGACTTCCTTCGGGATGACCGTTTCCGATGTGTCAGACAATGGAACCGACCCCGATCCCAATGGCGATGGCGCCCCCAACTCCAACGGGGAATCTGACCCAACAGGGTTTCTCCTCACTTCCGACGCTGTCGTTGGAGTGGCCAGTCAGGTCTCCGTCAGCGGGACCCAGGTCACCATCGACTTGTATCTCGAAAACCTCGGAGGCTCGACAAGCAGCAACCTGAGTCTGATCGACGATTTGGCTCAAGTGTTTGGAGCCGGGAACTTCTCCCTCGTCTCAGCACCCGTCTTCATAGACGATCCAGGGACGCTGGTTCTCAACGGCGGATTCGATGGGGAAAACCAGACCGAACTTCTGTCGCCGGGGAGTACTCTCGCAGCTGGAGACACGGCTCAGATCCGGTTTGTGATCAACATTGACACCATTGCCAATATCCAGGGGCTCGGAACCGGAGTGTATGCGCATCAAGCATCCGTTTCCGGGACCGATCCGAATGGAATGACCGTCGTCGACTTGTCGGATAACAATACCGACCCGGACAACATCGGGAGCGATGGAGATCCGACGTTTCCCGGCCTTCAGGATCCTCCAGTCGACGGAGAGGACGACCCGAACGCCGTCCTCATTGGCAACCTCGCCTTGGGAGCGGCTCTGCAAGCGACCGTGCAAGGAACGCTCATCACCTTGGACTATACCATTGAGAACCTGAGCGACTTCACGGTCAGTTCGATTGTCGTCGCACAGAATCTTTTCTCCGTCTTTGGATTCGGAAATTACTCCGTCGTGGCGGCGCCCGTTGTGATCAGCGGCCCGAATTCTTTTGGCGTGCAAAGTGCCTTCGATGGCACGTTCTCTCAGACGCTCGTCAATGGACAGTCACTCGCGGCCGGAGAAAGGGTGCGGATTCGATTCGTCATCAACGTCACCAATGTGTCAGATCAGGGTAACGGACTTGGCGTTTATCCCATGCAGTTTACGGTGACTGGCGTTGGCCCCTTGAATACACCGCTCTTGGATGTTTCCGATGCGGGCTTGTTGACGGATGAAAACGGAAATCGCAACCCCGATGAAGCCGGGGAAAACGACGTGACTCATGCGATCATTGGTGAAGAGCCGATCATCGGGCTCGCCACGTCGGCCACGGTTACCGGACATCA
>JAGQQQ010000821.1 GCA_020426125.1 Planctomycetaceae bacterium | reverse complement strand
TCATACGGTTTCTCGATCCCCAAGAGCGTTCTCACCAGACTTTCGAGGGGCGGTTCGCCGCCTCCGGCGTTGGGGGGATTGTCGAGCGTGTGGACGATCCCTTCCCGATCAATTGCGACAATCCCGGTGTAAGTCCGCATCCCGAACCGGTCGCGAGTCTTGCCGTATCCCTGTCCCCCGTCTTCGCTCGCCTGATCGATCCCCACCGAATACGGCAGCCGCAACTCCTCCACCAGTTGCCGCGTTGCCTCAGGAGCATCGTCCGTGGCGAGGCCCACAATGCGGATCGGATGGTCCCGATATCGGTCGTGGAGCTTCTTCAGTCCGGCCCACCATCTGGGAGTGGGATCAATCAAGCGCCCGCCAAAACAGAAGAGCAAAGTGACATTCTCGGGATCGTGGAACGGACCGGGGTCGCCGTTGATCCATTCACTCACGGCGGTCTCAGGGACCGGTTGGCCGTCGATGGTGCCATCCGTAAAACTCCCCAGTTCCCTGAGTGAACTCAACCGACGCGGTGGCCAGCCGAACCGGTTCTCCATCCACTCCCCAATTTCCGGCCACCAGGGATCATTGAAGTAGACCGTCCCCGACGTGTGATCGACGACATCCACGCCGAGCGGAATCGAAGCGTCGAAGTCGCTGGCAACGTATTCCTTCCCGATTTCGAAGTCAAAGATCTTGACGGTCTCCTTCTTGATCGGAAAAACAAGTCCCTGTTCGATTTCCATCTTTGCTGGATACCAGTCGCCGATCTGCGTTTTCTGAAGATCGAACATTGTCCAGGAAACATCGAGCTTCCCGTCTCGGGTAATCTGCACATCTACCGGCAGGAAAGATTGCTGGGGCGAAATGGTGATGTCATAGTCAAATGGTGCTTCGTTCTCCCCGTAGGACTCTTTTCGCGACAGGATTTTCACCAGCGGAAACGGACCTGACGTGTCGACTCCGACGACCTTCGCCGTGTCGGCTTTGAGGGGACCGCTCAGCCAGGAGAAGTTTTTGCCGACCCGCCAGAATTCCTCCGCGGGGGAGTTGAGTTTCAAGGCACTGTCTTCTTGACCGATGGTCAGCACATCTCGTTCGCGGGTCAAATGTTGCTTTCCATCAAACACCGACCGATGGTTTTCCGTGATTCGGTCCGCATTGTCCCCATCTTCGAGATTCCAGTGGACCGCTTTTCGGGCGATGTCCCATCGCTCGCCATCGGAACGGAAATCGACGTCGATGATCCATTGCTGCCACTTCTCTTCCGCGTCGGGACGGAACGAATTCGCATCCCGCAACTGCGTCGACACGGACCGATACTCCGCGTGCCGGTATCGCTCACGCGTTTGGTTGATGCCCTCAAGAATCTCCGCGACAGTCCAGTCTGTCTTCACAGGCTCCCGTTGTTCTGGCTCATTGTTCTCGTCCTTCGCCACGGTCTGCTCGGTCGTTTCTTCGCCCTCCGAAAGTCCTTGAGCGAGTGCCATCGCTCCCCCGACTCCGACACTCAACAAGAGGATTGCGATCAATGGCCAGAAGGAACGGGGCTGCCCAAGTGACTCCGCGTTCAACAGTCTGCGGATACGCTGAGTCAGATCAGAACCGGTCGCGGCGAGTGCCAGGGAATTGCTGGAACCGGTCGCATGCTCCGCTGCCGCCAGCAATGCCCGGGAGTAAGCGACCCGGTCGCCAATCACATCCGCCGCGATGTCGTCGCAGCAGTTCTCCCGTTCCTCTCGCAGTTTCCGGGAGAGCCACCAGACCGCCGGGTGATAGAACAACACCGTTTCAACCAGCGATTGCAGCAGGTTGACGACATCGTCCCATCTCCGCAAATGGGCGAGTTCATGGGCCAAGAGCGCCTCCAACTCGCGAGGGGAGAGAGATGTCAACAGCGAGGCAGGAATCAGAATCGCCGGACGGACCCAACCAATCACCATCGGTACGGCTGCCAGTCCCGAGGAAAAGGTGTCGACCTTGCGGCGGAGACGTAGTCTGTTCTGAATGTCATCGAGTCGTGAGTTCCATTCCGCAGACAAGCGATTCAGTTGCCGTTGAAGGAGTTGCCGCAACCGGTACCACGACCATAAGAGTCGTAACGAAAGAACAACGACGCCGAGCGCCCAAAACAGGACGAGCAGCGGCATCCACTCCATCAGGCGTTCTTCAACACCTTCCTCGGCGGAGCGTGACGGCGTATCAAAGGGCAACGGACTCACGGCAATCCCCGCCCGATCTTGATCCATCATAGGCGTGAGCGCCACGGTCACGTCGTCCCCCATCGTGTCATCAATGAATGGAAGTTCGACGACTCCGCCGGGTGAGACGGGAGCCGCAACGATCTCATCGGGGAGTTCTTCCGCAGCGATCGCGAGATCCCCGGGTTGTGGACTTTCCATCCAAAAAAACGTCACCCCAGGCGACATCGCCATCAACGCGAACGCCGCGAGGAGAAACGCATACTTCACGGCGCTGGACGCACGCTTGAGTATCTGCAGTCCAACGGCGGCGGCGAGGGCGATGAAACAGCCCTGCCACGCGAAGTGGATGAGCGTCCATCCCCAGGCGTGAACGGCGTCCATCGGCATCAGCGAATTCCAGAAGGCCATGAGCATGGCTCCCTGTGAAAGAGTGAATTTGAGTTCCGGGAATCAGCGGTCGTGTTCCGATCGGCTCTGCTGGTCCATTTCGTAGTCGTCCAGCATTCTGCGAATACTCTCGATTTCCTCGGGAGTGACGCGGCGGGCGTTCAATGCCTGCAACACCAACTGTTCCGTCGCCCCTCCGAAGACTCCGTCGACGAGGTCGCGCAGGATGCGGCGCTTGGTCACGTCTTCTTTGACGCGAGCGGAGTAGATGTGCGCCCGCTGAGATTCATTGCGAGCGACAAGACGCTTCTCGAACATGATCTGCATCAATT
>JAGQQQ010000820.1 GCA_020426125.1 Planctomycetaceae bacterium | reverse complement strand
CGGTTCCGTAGATGAAGAAGTCGTACCACTCGATCATCGTGCCGACAAAACTTGCCAACACGACTCGCCGGACATCGGCTTCACTGATGGATCGTTGAGGCTCCGTCTTCAAATCGATCTCGGTGGCAGGCAGGGAATCGGGCATGAAAACGACCTGAATAACGGCGAAAAGTCAACGGGAACTGACATGCTCTCGCGAACACTCCTGGAGAGTCTAACGTTCTTCGTGGTGTCGAGTCAGGCACGCGGCGATCCCTTGTCCGCCCCCAACGCAAAGCGAGCCAATCGCCCGGTTTGACTCTCCTCGATGAATCTTCCAGCAGAGATGGACCAGCAGTCGCGCTCCACTCGCGGACAGCGGATGGCCGACGGCGATTGCCCCCCCATCCCCGTTGAATGTCAGTTCGTGCCCCGATGGCGTGCGTACCTGCTGACAGTCATCAGATAGGCCCCCTTGGAGGTCCAGCCCCCGCAAACAAGCGAGAGTTTGGGCGGCAAACGCTTCATTGATTTCCAGCGTGTCGATTCCCGTCCAGTCGAGCTTCGCTTTCTCCAGCAACGCGGAGACGGCATGCACCGGCCCCAGTCCCATTCGCGAGGGATCGCACCCGACGGCGATCCCGTGGTGCCACTCCGCGAGGATCGGCCATTGTTGGTCCAATGCAAACTGCCGCTCCGCGAGGAGGACCATTGCCGCACCGTCGTTAATGCCTGAGGCGTTGCCAGCGGTGATGCTGCCATCGTCACGAAAGACCGGTTTCAGTTGCCGGAGATCCTGTTCGGTCACCTCCGGTCGGGGATGCTCGTCAATGGAAGCATTCGGTAACACGACCACTTCATCGGCAAACGCACCGCGACGGGATGCCTCTTGATAAAGACGTTGGCTGCGCAGGGCGTACCCATCCTGTTGCCCCCGAGAGATCTGAAACTCCCCTGCGAGATCCTCAACCTGTTGTCCCATATGCTGACCGGACTCCGGGTCGATGAGTCCATCAGACTGCATGGTGTCCGCGATCGCTGTAAAGTCAGGAGCTTGCTTTTTTCCTGGCCGCGGGACAAAGAGCGGCGCCTGAGACATCGACTCTGTTCCGCCGGCCAAGACTACATTCGACTCTCCCGAACGGATCGCATTGACGGCGAACATCGCCGCCTGCATGCCGGACCCACACATCATGTTGAGCGTGGTCGCCGAGGTCTTGATGGGAAGCTTCAAACGCAAAGCCACCTGGCGGGCAATGTTCATTCCGTGCCCCGTTCCCAGAATGTTTCCCAGGATCACTTGGTCGACCTGAGATCGGTCGATCCTGGAAAGCGTGGCTTCACCGGCGGCCGCTGCCAGATCACTGGGACTTTGCGATCGAAGGCTTCCGAGAAACCTCCCAAACGGCGTTCGCTTTGCGGCGACAATGACAACTCGTTTCATTTGGCTTTTCCATAGTCGCGGATCCGGGAGACGGACCGAATGATGGGCGTAAACTCCATCTGTTGGACGACATCTCGTTCGATATCGATTCCGGGAGCCACTTCGATCAACTCGACTCCTTCAGGATGCAGACGGAAGACCGCGCGTTCCGTGATATAGAGCACTTCCCGATTGAGGCTGCGCGCGTTCTGACCACTGAAGGAGACTTGCTGGACCTGCTTAACGAACTTCGGAATCGTCCCTTCTTGAACGATCACGAGTTCTCCGTTGCGGCATTCGACAGCCAGCCCGCCGGTGGTCAATGTTCCGCAAAACACGAGTCGCCGGGCATTTTGAGAAATGTTGACGAATCCCCCCACGCCGGCGAACCGGGTCCCGAATTGAGACACGTTGACGTTGCCATGTTGATCGACTTGAGCGGCCCCGAGTGCAGCGAAGTCGAGGCCGCCGCCATCGTAGAAGTCAAACTGTGCCGGCTGGTCGATAATCGCATGGGGATGTCGCGAGGCCCCAAAACTCAATCCTCCGGCGGGGATGCCTCCAATGGGGCCGCTTTCGACCGTAAGCGTGACATCTTGAAGAAGTCCCCGTTCGCTGGCGACGAGGGCAATGCCTTCGGGAAGTCCGATCCCGAGATTCGCAATCGCCCCCGGTTCGAGTTCATCACAGGCGCGTTCGGCAATCAAGCGGCGCACATCCAGGTGTGGGGACGACTCATAAAAAGCCTCCTCACCGACTCCCGGGGCGCGCGATCGGCACAACGTCGAATCAAACGGTTCTCCAAACGTCTGCCAGTGATCGCTCTCCTCCGCAACGACGACATGTTGGATCAGCCGTCCGGGGACCCGCACCTGATGTGGTGGAGCCGGGTGATCGAGGATCGTCTTCACCTGAGCGATCACGTAGCCGCCGTGATTGTGTGCGGCCTGAGCAATCGGGAGGACATCGCCGATCACGGCTTCGTCGTCCATCACCAGATTGCCGAAAGGATCCGCGGCCGTCGCTCGAATGAGTCCCACATGAATCGGGAACGCATGGTAAAACAACCAGGTTTTGCCTTGGAGCGTGATGCGTTCGACAAGTTCTTCCGTCGTTCGGGAATTGAGCCGTCCTCCCCGGTTCTCTGGATCGATAAACGTGCCGAATCCGACATGCGTGATGCAACCGGGCCGACGGGCGGCAATGTCTCGGAAGAGCTGGCAGATCACTCCCTGTGGGAAATTATACGCCTCGATCTGTCCCGAGAGTGCCATTTCCCCCAGCCTCGGACAGAGCCCCCAATGTCCGCCGATGACCCGCCGAATCAACTTGGGGTGGGCGAGATGGTTCAACCCTCGTTGCTTTCCATCCCCCTGACCGGCCGCATAAACCAATGTCAGATCGCGGGGATACTTCTCCTTGAGGAATCGTCGCTCCAGCGCAGCCGTCAAAGCTTCGGGATGTCCCGCCCCCACGAAGCCTCCGCACGCGATTGTCATCCCATCGTTGATACGTCGCACCGCCTCGTCCGCGGTACACTGCTTGTCGCTCAACACGTTCTGGCTCTTCTGTCCGGTCATCCCCACCAACCGCCGTTGACGTGCAACGTTTGTCCCGTCACATAGGTGGCGAGGTCACTACACAAGAACAGAATAACGGCCCCAATCTCGTCGGGCTCTCCAAAACGGCGGAGAGGAATCTGAGTGAGCATTTGTTCTCTGGCAGATTCAGGAATGGACTCCCCCATTTCCGTGAGCACCACCCCGGGAGCAACGGCATTGACGTGGATTTTTCGAGAGGCCAATTCGCGGCTGAGCACTTTCGTCAGGCCGATCACTCCAGCCTTCGCAGAGGCATAGTTGGCTTGCCCAAAGAATCCCATGACCCCGGAGATAGAGGCCATATTGACGATGCGTCCTCCGTCCCGCAAAAACGGAAGTGCCGTTTGGCTCACTCGGAACAGCGAAGAGAGGTTGGTTTCGATGACAGCGTCCCATTCTGCGTCGGCCATATTCTTGAATGATCGATCGCGAAGGACAGCTGCGTTGTTGACAAGAAAATCGATCCCCCCAAACCGAGATTGCGTCGCCTCGAAAAACTGTTGCATCTCGTCGCGTCTACAAACATTTGCGGGAGCGACCAGGCAACGGTCTCCCCATTCCGTCGCGCATTCTTCGGCACGTTGGCGGCTGAGACCTTCCGAGTCATCGAGATAGTTCACTGCCACGTTGGCCCCAGACCGAATGAGCATGTTCGCGGTGGCCTTCCCCAAACCTTGAATACCGCCAGTGACGACGGCAACTTTTCCGGTAAGATCGATCGGAATCATAGGGAGATCTGCTCGATGGTAGTACGAGGGGAACGGTCTGGAAAGACGCAGCGCAAGCCGCAGACGACTTGAACAGGAAGTATCCCAACGACTTCGTACATGGGCAATGGTAACCAGTGAATGAGAACCGCCTCGACCTGCGAAACCCGCAAGCCTGACCGGTCGACGGGGGACGTCACGACTTATATGTCGCATCTTGGCAGAATGGGGATTGCCGAAAATTGGCTGTCGAGAGGGACGCTCTTTGGCTCGCTTCGTGCCCTGTTGCTATGATCGTCGCATCCGAAATCGGCCGTGGCCATCAGATCGGTGATTGGCCGATCGCCAGGCTCGGTGTTTCAGAATTCGCTAGTGGGCTGGGACAGTTAAAAAGCGGGGTTCCACTGCTTTGTGATTGATGGTCTGAGATGTCGGGGAACGAGTTTGCTGAACGCC
>JAGQQQ010000819.1 GCA_020426125.1 Planctomycetaceae bacterium | reverse complement strand
ATCTCCGAGAGGAAGAGCTGGGTAAACTCATTGAGTTGCTGACCCCCCTGAGCAACGGCCGGGTGGTGGAAACCGACACCCCCATCTGGCAAAGCTACTGGTGGTTCGCTGCGATGATGATGTTGTTGACGATCGAATGGGTGCTGCGAAAGCGCGCCGGACTACTGTGAGAGACAACGGAGTCAAATGATGACAACCGGTTTGGATCCTGTTGTTGCGAGGAAGCTGGCTCAGTTTTCCCGGCGGCGGATGGTGTTGATCATCGCCCGAGGGGTGAGTGCCGGAATCCTGGCGCTACTGATCAGCATGTCCCTTGTCGCGGCGATTGACTGGTATTGGCTGCTTACGGATCAGGCTCGCTGGCTGCTGAGCGGGGGTGCGTATCTCTCCGTCCTGATCGCGGTCTGGCTCGCGGGATTCAAGCGGCTGATTCATCTCCCGGCGCGTGAGGAGATTGCCGCTCAGATCGAATCAACGGAACCAGAGCTTCGAGAGAATCTGCTGTCTGCTGTCGAATTGGCGACAGACGATCCTAAGGCCATTCATGATTCCCCTGTCTTTCGAGGATTGCTGCAAGGCCAAGTCGCCACGCAAATGGGGGCGATTCAAGTCCCTCGACTGTTACCGGTGAAACTGGTTGCCGGGTGGTTGATTGCGGCGGTGATTGTGGTCGCCCTCGCCACGACCCTGTTGACCATGGGGGATTCGAAAATCCGTCAACTCGCCGCCCGCGCAATGTTGCCTGGAGCCAATATCGCTCGTGTTTCCCGCATCAAGGTCGAGATTCTCCAACCGACGCCGCACTCCCTGACCATGGCTGCCGACGAGACGGTGGCCGTCGTCGTTGCCGTTTCGGGGGGCAGTGTGAACGAAGTGACGCTGGAAACCGAAACGGAAAGTCAAGGAGCGATTCGCCATGCGATGCGGGGTTCCGGCGAGGCGGAATATGCGGCCAATATCAATGTGGGTCAGGAATCGGTGGAGTATCGCGTCTTGGCCGGTGACGCGATTACTCAGAGGTTCCGAATCGAAACCCATGCTCGGCCCCATGTGGTCTCCTTCCAGAAGACCTACGAGTATCCGGATTATTCCCAACTTCCCAATGAGACCGTCACCGAAACCAACGGCGATCTGATCGTTCTGGAAGGGACCCAAGCCCAACTCACACTCGACATCGATCAACCCGTTTCCAAAGCGGAACTGATCATCGACAAAGACACCAGCGAAGAGGTGACTGTGGTTCCACTGGCTCACTCAGCGAGCGCGGACCAGCCAAACCAGTGGACCGTCACCGTCCCGGTCGAAGAATCCGCGATCTACAAGGTTCATCTTGTTTCGGCGGAAACCGGCTTCGAGAATGTTTTCGCCCCGAAGTATGAGATTCGGCCATTGCCGGACACGATTCCCAGAGCTGGCTTTGTCGATCAGCAGGAAACAACCCTTCTCCTTCCGCCGGATGATATTCTCGCCTTGAAAGGGATGGCTGAAGACGATCTCCCGGTGGCGAGCCTGCAGCAGCAGATTTCCATCAACGGCCGCGAATGGCAATCCGTCACTCTCGAATCAAAACCGACCGACGACACGGAAGGACGCCGCGTCACATCCGCCTGGGACTGGGACTTGCTGACCCACCAAGTGAAGACGGGCGATCAGGTCTTGACGAAACTCGTCGCCACCGATCGCAAAGGCAATCTCGGCGAGTCGGCTCCACTTCGGATTGTTGTGGCCGCTCCTGATTTCGATCCGGCTCGGCATGCCGTGATGGAACAAAAACTGAGCCTGTTCGACGATTTGGACAGCTTGGCCAAGCTTCTCGAAGAACAGAAAACGTCCGCTTTGGCAGCCATCGAACGATTGAGGAATCGGGAACGACCTGAGTCGGAACAGGCCGCCGATCTCACGATTTTACGAGATCTCGCCAACCGCCAACGTGAACGTGCGGACGTAGTGCTGGACCGCGTCATGGAAGTCGAAAAAGCCATGCCCCCCGGCGCCGATGCATATGACCTTGATCTCACAGGCCGTGTGATCGCTCGAATTCAGAGAGAGCACGCGCATGCTCCGGCCTTTCTCATCAAAGCCATGGAACTCGGGACGCCCGAAGAACAGAAACGGGACCTCGACGAACTGAAACGAACGTTCGAACGTTCAGCGGACGACGCCGTCAATGCCTCGCGGCACTATCAGGTCTTGATGTCCCACAATCTCATGGCCGCTCTCGCCACGGATCTGGACGCGCTACTCCAGCAGCAGAACACCGTCGTCAACAGTCCGACCCAGACTTGGGAGCGTTTGCTTCGCCAGGAGTCGGTCGTCGTCAATCAGCTTCGGGCACTCGAACGGCTGATCGCCGACCACCACCTTCGATCTCCCGGTTCCATTGAAGGTCACCTGCGGAACCTCCTGACCTGGTCCGAACAGCAACGGCAACGGCTCCAGGATGTGATGGAATCCGAGGATCAACTTGCACAACTTCAGAAGCAGTCACAGAACTTCCTCCGCGAACTGGAAGGGCGCCAACGAATGGATGTCGCCGACGGCGGCCTTCCGAACCGGATCGTCGGAATCCGCAAGGACTTTGTGAACCGCTCGGGGTCGCTCTACGTCCCTATTGACCAAGTGGCTCGTTCCATTCAACAGGAGAATAAACTCGCAGCGGAGGCAACCGCGTCACAGGATTCCGAGAAGAGCGAAGAGTTGTCGAACAAAGCCGGACGGTTCGTTGCCGAGGTGGATCTGCGCTATCGTCCCAGCCTCGATCAACTGCGCGAGCGTCGGCAACTCACACAGACCCGGCAGGATGCGGACAACCAATATGCCGCAGATGCGGGTTTGACCTCCCGTGCGACGAACTGGTTGCTTGGGCAGCATCGACAGATGGATCCTCAGGAGTCGCCGATTGCCGACAATCTTCTCGAAGTCGCTCAGGCCTATCGAACCCTGGAAGCGGGACACGAACTGATTCTGGCCAGAGATGCGTTGAATGTTCTGCTGAATCGAGAACGTTGGGGGGCGCAGGATTTCGATTCCCATGTCGACCATCCTCGGCAATGGGATGTTGTTCATCAGGCGCTGGAGCTTGCCGCCGAACGCCTGCAACAAGCAAAGGTCGACCAGCCACTGATCGATCAAATGAATCAGACACGCTGGTCGAACCCAGTCCGGGAAGCGGGACGGAAAATTGGAGAACGTCGTTGGAAACGGGACGCGATGATTGGTGCGGGCCACGAACTCACCGCTCTTCGGAACCACCTCGCGGAAGTCGTCGAAACAGCCGACCCCATTATGGCCGAGGCTCGTGCCGTGATCGCGAAGTATGCTCCGACCATTCCCCAGATGGCCGAACAAGCAGCCGAACAACTTCGACAACTTGAAGAACAGACAAATCAGATCGCCGACGTTTCCGAACAGTCGCAACACGATCCGGACAAAGTCGACGAGCAATCTCCTTCCGTGGCAGAGCTTCAGCGCCAGCAGGAGGCAATCAATCATCAGATCGAGGATTTATTCGAAGCGCTCGTGGAAGATGCAAATTCGCAGGATCTATTAGAA
>JAGQQQ010000818.1 GCA_020426125.1 Planctomycetaceae bacterium | reverse complement strand
TAGGAGCCAAGGAGTTGCTGAAGCTTATTGTTCAGAACCGGTGCCCCCTCTCTGGCCTGGTAGCGGGAGATGATGAGCAATCCATAGATGGTGTCGCCGTCGAGTTTCACGGTGAAGTCTCCTTGGTCATCGGCGGTGACCAACTGGCCACCAAGTTCTTGGATGGCGGCTTCCAGAGCGGCCGTGTCGACGGGATCACTTCCTGGGCGAATTCCTTGATGGGGGAGCAACAGCGTTCCCTTCCTTTCTTTCGGAAGGATCAGAATCCGGGCTCCTCGATCGGGAAGGGTTTGTCCCGTCACTTCGGCGAAACGGACCGTTCCTGTGACCGTCCAGTTCTCTGGTTCGGCCGGATTGGCGACCCCTCCGTCTTGCTTGTCCTCGACGGCATCAACGGAACCAACAGCCGATGGATTGGAGATTGATGAATTCCGTCCGATGAGCCACCCGCTGACAACACTCAACAAAGCCACAATCAGCAATGGGAGCGGCCCAACGCGAAAAGAGGATTGCCGTCGAGGTGGCAAATCCTTCGTTGTCGAGGACTCGCGGGCGAGTTGTGCGAGCGGATCCTCTTCCACGACGGCGAATGGAACATCTGGCTCGACCGTATGACTGTGAGCCTCGACGGGAATCGGGGATCCCGCATCGAGTTCAATAATTTCCGGCTCCATGAAGGGAATCGCGGGAGCGGCCTTGGGAGAGTGTGCCGATGGAAGCGGCGCGACGTGGGGCGGTCCGGCATCCCGTTCCTTGCTCAAGGGCTGTTCGGCGGCACCCGCATCACCGAGTGACGCTAATGCTCCCAACGCCTCTCGGAGATGGGCATCCTCAAAGTCCATCTGCGGAGCAGGGAGGTCGTCGACGTGGCCATCGAGCTGAGGGACTCGAATTGTTCGGCCGCAGGTGGGGCAGTCGGTAATTGCGCCGGCTTTCGACCGGGAGATTCCCAGAAACTGGCGACAGTGCTGGCAACGGAATTTGATCGGCACGATGAGGCTTCGCGGTCAGACGGGGAGATACTGTACTAAACGAATTGCGTGGGCCAAATTGAGCAGAAATCTTGAATTGATTTTCGAGGTTTTCCGAGCAGCGTCAACAATCGCTGATCTGCCTTATCGATTGTGCCGATCTTTCTGATACGGCAATCCGCCCGAAAACTGCGCAATTGGTCCCGATCTCGGAAGTTATCGAGTCGGGACATGGGCCAACCTACCCGGCCCGCCGGGGCGCCGTGATTTGCCAGATTCCTGACAGCACGGAATTGACAAGCGTAGACACGCACTCAGGTGGATCAATGAAACAAGCGGAAGCGTCTTCACCAAATCCCTTCGTTATTCTCCTGACGTCTCCCTTTCCCTGGGCACTCTTGGGGACTTGGGGATTGTATCTGATTCTGCCTTCGATCCCCGTCGGACGGGATTTGCTTACGCGATACCTGTCGAGTCACCCGTTGGAATATGTGCTCTCCGCACTGTTCCTAACCGGATTGTCGATTATCTCGATCAAAGCTTTGATGCTCGTTCGCGAATACCGCGCGTTTCGAGCGTTGCGAGAATTTGGCGATGGAAGCGCCGAAACGTTTGCGATCGCTGCCGAGCGGTATTCCCAAAGGGCCGCGGAGTTCCCGCGTTCGCTGTGCGATACCTACTGGGGACGGCGGTTGATTCACTTGCAGTCCTTTTTCGACGGACAAAAATCGGGAGATGGCCTCCACGATCACGTGAGTTATCTCGCGGACGCGGAGAGTGAACGCTTGCATGCCAGCCATTCGCTGTTGCAGACCGTGATCTGGGCAATCCCCATTTTGGGGTTCCTGGGAACGGTGATGGGGATCACGCTTGCCATCGCCAATGTCACTCCCGACCAACTCGACTCGTCTTTGGATGAAGTCACCGGCGGACTTGCAGTGGCATTCGATACGACGGCCGTTGCCTTGACGTTCTCGCTGGTCCTCGGCTTTGCGTCATTGTTCATCAAGCGGGCCGAGGAGCAATTGCTCACCCAGATCGATGAAAGTTGTCGGTTGGAACTGCATCGTTGCTTTCCGGCCGCGTCGTCGGGAGAGAATCCGCTCTCGGAGACGGAACGCACGATTGCCGCGGAGTTGCTTCATCGCTCGACCTCGATCGTCGACTCACAAACCAAGCTTTGGGGCGAGACGGTTCAGGCCATTCGGGATCAGTGGCAAAGCACGATCGAACAACAGCGGGACCATCTTGCCGAAGCTATTGCCGACGGAACGCAAACCACGCTCGGGGACCATGCCGAACAACTGGCGTCCGTCCGACGAGAGTTTTTGCAAGCCCAGGAAGAGCTACAAGCAGGCCTCCGCGAGGGGCTGCATCAACTGGCGGATTGCCAGCAACAGGCGACGGTTCAATTGCAGTCCGTCATTCAGTCCTTCGCCCAAGAGTTGAACTCGACGGCGCAGGAACAGTCCGAGCAACGGCGGATCGAACAGGAACAGTTCGCGGAAGCCTTAAATCAACATTTCTCGACCTGGACAGCCGAGGTCTCCGGGTGGCAACGTCAGTTGCGCGAGGTGTCGGAAGCGATCCTCGCTCAGAACGGCCAGCGTAAGTCGCTCGCAAGCCAGGAAGAGTCGCTGTTGCGATTGCAGCAGTCGCTCAACCAGAACCTGGAAGCGATTCGCACAAGTGAAGCCTTCGAAGAGACCCTGCATAGCTTGAGTGCGGCCGTGCACCTGCTGACGACCAAGACTCGTGTTCGCGACGCCGCCTGAATCCTGGATGTGCCGACTTGTCGAAGCGCAAGACCACACCTTCTGTCACCTTGTTCCCATTTCTGGCCGTTTTGGTCTGCACAATGGGGGCGCTGATCCTGTTGTTGCTGGTGACGACGCGGCGGATCCGACAGCAGGAATTGGAACGACTTGCGGCGGACACGGCGGTTGAGGTTCCCGTGGAAGTGCCCGTCATCGTCTCCAACGAGACTGACGTGAATGCGGTTCCGATACTCATCACCATGCCCGAGTCGGCCCCTGAACCAGAAGATTCTCCGCTGCTGCCGACCCTTTATGACGACTTCGAAGATCGTCTCGCGGAACGGCAGCGACTCATCCGCCAGAAGGAAGCCGAATACGCTCAGGCCATGCGAGATCGGGATGACCAAGCCGCGGACTTGCAACAACGGATTCAATCCGACATCGCAGCCGCACTGACGTTGGAACAACAACTTCAGGCCGAGCTTGAATCTGTGACCGCCGAGCTGGATCAGGTCAACGAACTATTGGCGACAGTCACCGCGCAGCGACAGACTGCCCAACAACTCATAAGCGGAAAGAAGACAGAGTCGACGGAGTTGCGAGATCGGTTTGCAAAACTGCGAGCCGAACGGTCGGAGCTGGAAGCGTTAAAAGACAAGCTGGAAGGAGACTTAGCGAAGGCCGTTCAGAATAAACAGAAGGCCGCCCCCAAGTTTCAGGTGGTCGCTTACGATGGGGAATCAGGGACGACTCGTCGTCCGATTCTGATTGAGTGCCGGGATAATGGCCTCTCCTTCGCCGCCGAGCGAATCACACTGACCCCCCGTGAACTGAATGGTTTTCCTCCCGAAGCGAACCCGTTGCAGGCGGGGACCGCCGCCTTGTACGAATATTGGAGACAGCAGAACGCCGCCACGGAGAGTGACGAAGCGCCTTATGTGTTGCTGATCGTCCGCCCTGGCGGGACCGACGCTTTCTACGTGGCCCGGAAGCTGCTGGAAGAATGGGACCACCAATACGGCTATGAACTGATCGGCACATCGGACGAGATCCAATGGCCTGAACCGGACGATGGGGCGGTGTTGGCGTGTCGCACCGCGATCGAAGCCATGCTCAGCCAAAGAGAACGGATTGCCAGCCAACTTAAGACCGGCCGGCTCCCGATGCCAGCGGAGTTGATGTTCGCCGCTCCGGACAACACGTTCCAACTCCCAGAGATCGAGAACATCCGGGAACGCCGTCGCGGCTTCTCGCTGGGAGGAGCCAACTGGTTGCCGGAAAGGACCGTCAAGAACCGTTACGAGTCCGATGCACAGGCTCCCGGTGTGGCCGATAACGGCCCCCCGGCCTCGTTCTTTCCCGGCCAAGACGGCTTGACCGCTGATGGTTCGGGATCGATGTCATCGGATCGAATTGTCGATGGCAGCATCGTCCGCTCCGCCCCGGAAGACTTTCGGCAAGAGGGAATGGGCAAGCCTCCGGCGGAGCTCTTCGATGGAACGCCGTCCGCATCCATCGGGGAAATCCCTCCTCGATCGCCGTCCAATGGGGTGACATTTATTCCGTCCACAATTGAACCCACTGGCCAGCCACAAGTATTCCACGGTCGCCAGCCATCGAAACGAACCGCCAAGGTATACGAACTCGAACCCCGCTCTGAGGCCGGACAGGACTTCAGAGGATCGAGTCAAGGATCCAGCCGCACACCTTCCGGTCCGGGAGGGTCTTCGAGAGTCCCTCAAGGATTGCAACCTCTGGACGCGCGGGGCGGCATGTCTTCGGGATCCCCCAATCCGTTTTCCCAAGGCGCTCCGTCGGGACGAGCCAGTCCCCAAGGTGTCGAACAGCGTCGGGAATTCCGTCCGCAGAATGCCATTGGCATCGAACGGGAAACGGTCATCCACCTGTACGCTGATCACGTTCGCATTGACGAAGTCAACGATGCGGTGCCGGCCACGGGAACTCGCGAACAGTTCCAACACGACTTGACGTCCGCACTCGCCGGCCACACCTCGACCTGGGGAAAAGCTCCGTCGTCCTTTTTCTGGAAGCCGACGGTCAAACTCGTCATCCACCCCGGCGGCAATCAGCACCTGCCTCGCGTCACCGAACTCACCAAAGCCTGGCAAGTGGAAACCAAACAAGAGTATTCACTCGAACAGTAAGAAAGAGGAGGGAGTAGAGAGGAGGGATGAGAGAGGAATGTCTCTCGACCCCGAGTTCCTAATTCCTAGCTCCTAGTCCCCGTTTATGGCACGACGCACCGATCATCAACCGGAATTTGGCTCCGACTCGTTTCTCGACATTGTCGCGAACATTGTCGGGATCCTGATCATTTTGATTGTCGTTGCTGGCGTTCGCGTGGCGCAGGCTCCGGTTCTTTCGTCCGTGGTCATGCCAGAAGTCGTGATTGAGGAACCTGAAGTCATCGAACTTCTCGAACCGGAATTGGGATTGCCCGAGGAACTGGTCTCGATCCCACCCGTTGTCGAACCAGAAATTTCCGATTCCGCTCCCGAGCCCGAACCGACTGTCGTCCATCGGGAACTCCCA
>JAGQQQ010000817.1 GCA_020426125.1 Planctomycetaceae bacterium | reverse complement strand
AAGCCAGGTTCAACACGCGGTTGTCGAAGAATTGAATGACGTGGCACATGCCATTGGCTCATTGAATCAAGGGTTCTATTACTCCGGATTCAGTGCGGAGAAAGGCGGAAATGGGAACGGCAACGGAGGCTATGGACTCAAATCCCTGACTTACGGCAGTGCCTTCCACGACGGCATCGACAGTTGCGATACCCTGTGCTTCCAAATTGCCTGTGATGCGGCTGTCCCCGAATGCGGCGGCTTCGGAGCGGGTGGAAGCTGTGCCGGGGGCAATTGTGCCGCGGTCCGATAGGATTCGCGAGTGTCACAAAGTTGACGAAACGGGGAGCACGATCAGCACGTGCTCCCCGTTTTCTGTTTCCGGATTGGCAATCACTCGTCCGCGGGAACATCTTGTCCCGTCGCCAGGGACCTGCCCGATACTGTGCAACTTCTCACGCTGTCGCACTTGCAACTCTCATGAATGTCATCGCGTCGCGTGGTCAGCCACGTTTTCCCGGGGATTTCAGCATAAATGTTGGCCGTTCGCAGAGAGGAAAACAACATGCAATTCCCGTCGCTGAAACCGTCCGAACCGGAAACGGTACGGCGAATCAGGGACGAGAATCAGCTTGGGGTATTACGGCCCCTGCCCCTCAAAAGGACGCGCGAGTGACATCACAATTCTCCCGAAACCTGTCCCGCCCTGCTTTGCGACATGGCAATGGCACCGGGGACGTTTCTTGAGTTCGGCGTTTGATGGGGCACTTGTACAGCATCCCAGCTGGAGTGACGGGGGAATGAACTGACAGCGAGCATACCAACGAGCCAGCGGACCGGCTTTGCGAACCTGTCGAATCAGAGTGTTGGGACCACTAGGAAAACAATCCAGCGATCAGGGATCCATTGGCAATGGGTGTCAGTTGACCGAAGAAGTCGGTCGCGCTCAAGCGATCGGAGCCCTGGCTCAACAGAGACCAGAACTGACCGGTGTTTTGCTGGAAGCCGATGATGTCAACAAGTCCATCATTGTTCACGTCCCCCACGGTCGACTTCCAGTCCGCAACAGCGCTCCATTGAGAGAGAGCTTGCGTTCGGGAGATTTCTGTGTCGGTTCCTGCGGTCATCCACCAGATGCCGCGGTTGTCGTAGGCAGCCACATCGTCTCGCCCATCTCCGTTGAAGTCTGCGACCGTGACGTCTTCAAACGTCAGCGCGGCACTCCATGTGCCCCAGAATCGAATGGCCAGACGTTCCGTGGTTGTGTTGAGATCGAGGATGAACCAGGCTCCCATTTCCGTTTGAGCGATAATGTCATCTTCGCCATCCCCATTCACATCTGCGGAGTGGATGTTTTGCCAATTCGCGGCGTCGTTCCACCGGCCGACGAACTGGGTCCGAAAGCTCTCCGGTGTTCCAAACGCGACAAACCAATTGCCGATATCCGCAAGGCGTAAGGCAATGTCGTCAAACCCGTCGCCGTCGAAATCGCCGGAAACCGATTCGCCATCGCGGAAACCAACCGGACTCCACAATGGCCCGTTGATGTTGGTGAATGCCAGACTGTTCGACCGCTGAATTCGCCAGCGCCCGTCCGATCCTCGCGCCGCGACGTCGTCCAGACCATCGCCGTTAAAGTCGCCGACTTGGAGATCATTCTGATTGGCACCGGGAGACCATGTTCCCCAGAGTTCCGGTGCGACCATGGTTCCTGTATCGGAACCGAGGCTGACAATCAGTTCATTGGCGGCATTCAGTCCCAAGACATCTTCCCGGCCATCCCCGTTAAAGTCTCCTCTGCGGAACTCAACGGGAGCGAACGCCGTCCAATCCGGACCTTGTGAGAAGGTCAGGATGTTCCCGTCACTTTGACCGATCGTCGGTGTCTGAGTGCTGGGGTCGAACAAGAAGATGTCGTCACTCTCCTCGAACAGGTCATTCACAATCTCGATTTGAGAGAATCCATTGAGAACAATGGCAGGAAGTCCGCGAATCTGGAGTTCGTTGCCTTCCAACCTGGCCACCTGCTGGAAAGCATCAACGGTGATCGAGTCGGTCCCCCCGTTGCCATTGATGACGATCTGATTCTCGCGTTGAATGAACTCCTGGGCAGGTGACGTGTCTCCTGCGGTTGAAAGGCGGAATTGCGCGAATGGCCCTGTCGCAAGGATCGCATTGAGATCAAGCAGGGCGTCGTCGTCGCCGGAAGAGAGATTGAATGTCAGGTCCCCGACAGGGCCTTCATTGGTGACGGAGATTGTCTCCGCATTTTCCACAAAGATGGGATTGAATCCCGCAACATGGATTTGGGTAACGCCGTTATCAACGGACTGACTGACTGGACGTCCCTGAGCATCGATGGTGACCGAGTCATTGCCTGCCCCCATGTCGACCGTCCGAGTTTGTAGGGCCGCATCAATCAGCAAGGTATCGTCGAAACCGCTCCCGACAAAATCCGTCATAAATCCGTCGAGCTGGATCGTGTTATTACTTTTGTCGATGATCTGTTCTGTATTGTCATCCAAATCGAGATCGACAGTGACAGCCTCCAGGGCGTCTTCAAAGTTCACGGTGACCACGGCGCCATTCGGGTTCACAATGATGTCACCGCTGTTGGGCCGCGATCCG
>JAGQQQ010000816.1 GCA_020426125.1 Planctomycetaceae bacterium | reverse complement strand
CGCTGGCGTCGAACGCGCGTTTCAGCATTTCCAATTTGATGGTTGTGGCCGCTTCAACGTCCCAGAGATTGTCAAACTCATCCGGATCGACGGACAGGTCGTAGAGTTCTCCGTCATCGGTTCCGTGATAGACGACAATCTTATGGGTTCGGGTCCTGACCATGGTTCCATAGGAACGGGGGTGCGTCCAGGAATTCAAGTATTCGCAGTACACCTGGTCTCGGTGGTGTTGGGGATCCCGTTTTCCCAAACAAATCTCTGCCAAGGACTGTCCCTGGAACTGCGGTTCGGGATCAATGCCAGTCAATTCGCAAAACGTGGGTGCCAGATCCGTCAGTTCCACCAAGGCGTCGCTTTTGAGTCCTGGCTCCAATTGCCCGGGCCAGTTCAAGATCAACGGCACTCGCACCGCTTCGTCATAGAAGTGGGGTCCTTTCAAATACAGGCCATGGTCTCCTAACATTTCCCCATGGTCGGACATAAACACCACAAGGGTCTTTTCCCGCTGGTCCGTCTCTTCCAGTGCCCGCAGCAGCCGGCCCACCTCGTGATCGATGTGTTCCACCATCGCGTAGTAGGCTGCCGTGATGGCTTGTGATTCTTCCGGAGTGATCGCATCGACACGCATTCCCCCGGGAGTATTGTGAGCCCAGATGTGGTCCAACTGTTGATAGCGAGACTTTCGGTTCCATTCACCCGCGCGAGACTTCGGAACGGGCATTTCCGCCGGGATGTACCGTTTGAGATATTCCGGTGGCGGGTCAAACGGGTGATGCGGAGCGAACATGTTGACCGTGAACATCCAAGGCCGGTCTCGAGTTTCTCGAATGAACTCCATCGCCATCTCCGAGCACCACGTTGTCTGGTGATACGGAGCCGGGATTCCGGCTTTCACGTGTCCTTGTTGAGGGCCCCGGTAGAGTTCCTCCCAAGCTACGCCTTGTCGATTGAGCCATTGTTGATAGGCATTCTCGGGCCAGTCAGGCTGAGGATGATGGCTCCAATGAAAGACTTCGTAGCCGTCGTCGATTCGCTGTTCGACTTTTCCGCCGGAACAGGAACTCAAGTGCAGCTTCCCGGCGAGGCCGCACCGATACCCGTGGTCCGCGAAAATCCGCGGAAGAAGCCGCTCGTCCTCTGGAATCGTCTGACCGTTCTGGCGGCACCTCGTCGTCCGGGGATACCGGCCTGTGAGAAAAGAGGCCCGGCTCGGAGTGCAAACCGGACTTTGGCAATACGCCTGAGTAAAACTGACCCCCGTTTGTGTGAGTTCGTCGAGATTCGGAGTCCGAATTCGAGGGTTTCCCCAAGCCGCGATGGTGTCGGCTCGCTGTTGATCGGTGCAAATCCAGAGTATGTTGGCAGCCGGGTTCATCATGGGCCAAAGAACGCCTCTCCATCAAGTTTGGCGGGAAGGTGGGATTCGGACTCAAACTTCACCGTTTCCGCAACAATCGTCCGCCGGTTGATTCATCCCGAGTGATTTGGAAGGTAATCTTCCTGGAAACGACTCCCCATCGGCAAGATCGCGTCGGAGGTTTTTTCATTTGAGTCTGGTGGACTGAGCCCCGCGCGTTTTGCGAGCGAGTTCTTCTCCGTCGAATCAAACATGGTCCACGTTAAGGAAAAACGTACTCAGCAGTCCCCATTCGCGGAGATGTTGGCGTGCCTGATCCAGAATCTCTTGCCGCGACAACTAAATGACCGATTCTGATTTTGGGACATTTCATGGAGAGAAATCCGAAATTCAAAGAACCAAGGACCAAACAAATTCGAAATCACGAACTCAAAAGGAGGAAACGTTTCGTCGCGAATGCCTGGGGATTTCTCTGCCGGAACGCAAGTTGTTTCCTCATTGGGAAATTCGGAATTTTGAATTTGTTTGAGATTTGGAATTTGAGTTTTCGAATTTCTTTGCGTTTGAGCGCCCAACAATCGCGCTCGGTCATTTAGATCTCCAATACTGGTTGCGGCCAGGAGGCCGCGTGAGGATTTATTCATGGACTACTATGCGACTTCCAGACGAGTTCAGTTCTCCGAAACGGATATGGCTCAAATCGTCCACTTCGCAAACTTCTATCGGTGGATGGAGGAAGCCGAACACGAGTATTTCCGTTCGCTTGGCTTGAGCATTATGAGCCAGCAGGACGATGGCACATATATCGGCTGGCCCCGGGTGAATGCATCCTGCCATTATCATGCTCCGGCACACTACGATGACATTCTGGACATCCGGCTCCGGGTGGAGCGGATCGGTGTCAAATCCCTGACCTACCATTTCGAGTTCTGGAAGAACGACCGTCGAATTGCTTTTGGACGCATGAAATCCGCCTGTTGCATTTGCCGTCCCGACGGGACGCTTGCTTCCATTGAAATCCCCGAAGAGTTTCTCGAAAAAATTCACGAGATGCCGATTCCGTAGCGGGGACGGACCCAGTACAGAACAGTGGGATTCTCCATTCGGGACAAAAAAACACACGGCTCTCAAGAGCCGTGTGTTCAGAGGATTGTCCGATTTCATCGAGTGTGGCGAGACGATTGCTCGGAGTCCGCTAATGAATGGAGTCCAGCAGCGCTGGGGTCCGTTTCATGGGATAAGCAGGAGCCGGGCGGGGAATTGGAGCCGGTACGACCGGCGGCGGGGAAGCCGCGGCGAACGGCTTGACCATTTCCGGAGTGCAGGCGACGAACCACAGTTTCTCGTCTCCGTCGGCGTTGGTCTGGTTCATCGCCAACAGAACGGTTTCTCCAAGTTTCATTTCCACCGCCGTGTTCAGTCGGCGGCAGTTAACACCGGGAACGACAACCCCATTCATGGTCACAGCGTTCTGGAAGTTCCGTTCACTCAACTCCGGCGCCAATTGCAGTCGGATCTGTCCATCGTCCAAGGACTGCACCACGGCTTCGACGCGGACACCGAACTCTCGCCAATCGACGGCCACGTGATTGTCCGGCTGAGGTGTGAGAATCGGAAACTCCCCTCCGGACTGAAACATCCCGGGCTGTTCCGCTTGAACCACCAGAGTCGGCCTCGCTTCGATTTTGACGAGTTTCTCATTCGACAGGGCGTCAAGTAGTGCCGAAAAGGATTCGCAGTCGACGATCGTCGTGATCGGCGAACGGGCGGCCATCTCATGACTCGTCAACTGAATCGGCGATTCTGCTTGTTTCGCGGACTGTGGCAACTTCGATAGCAGCATCTTCCGGGTTCCCGGCGTGAGTGACCACAGAGTCGCCATTTCATCGGACCATCTTTCGGGTGTCGCCGCGAGACTGGGACGACGTCGATGGGACTCCCCCACTTCCGACAAGAGTTCGTTGATGGAACCTGAGGACAAAACCGAAACGTCGAGTCCCAGCGCCCTCATCCTGGTGATGTCGAATTCTCCCATCACCATGTTCAGTTGATAGATTCCTGTATCACCCACAATCTCTTCGAGTTGGGTAACCTCAATTTGGAGTTGTCGCAACTGTTCTCGTTTTGCGGCGAGTTCCCGTCGCTGGGCGGCTCGTCGTTCGTTGAGTTTTTCCTCAAGTTCTTCCGCCTGCTCGCTGAGCCCTGCGAGCCGCAAATGATTGATGGCCTGTTCCAGATGGTGAACCTGATCCCCGTTTGACGGGATTCCCGCTACCTTTGGGGCGACCTGGCGCTTGGAGTGAAAATATTTCGATCCCTCAGGACAGGGCACGCCGACGATCGGGCGGGCATCAAGAAATGCGACTTGAACCGGCGCTTCGTGAAGAGACGGACTATTGGAAATCGTGCAGTTCCGTGGACTTTGACCGACGTCCGCGCGGGGCAGACAGGCCGTTCCGACAGTCACATCAGGCATTTCCCCAGGGGCGCGACCAGATAGCATGGTCAAAACGGTGAGCGTCGCCGTGCTGACAACCAGAAATGGGGGACAAAAGCATCGGGCCATGAAAAACTCCTTTTGTCGATGGGCACCAGATTGCTGCCGCGAAGAATACGCGGACTCGTCGATCCGCAACAAGGCGATTTTTGCCGAAAGTCGATCTGCGCCCTGTCTGGTGCGGAGGATGCCCTTGACCTCGCAAGTCCCCAATCCGATTCGCATGGAGCGAATCCTGGTCGAATCTGTTCGGCCGGCAAGGCTTCACGCCTGCTCCCCCTTCGACGATAATCACAAGCCATTCGCGCCAGTTCACTCCCCACGAAACCCGATTCGTAACAGGATGACGCCGGAATGGCATCAACACAATTTTTGAGCGGTTACCAGATTCGAGCAATGATCGTCCTCGCCGTGATCGCGATCGGATTTGGCTCCGCCTATTTTTGGTTGACCCGAGTTCCGCCTCAAGTGGATTCGCGAATTGAGGAAGGCATCCAGGCACTTGACAGCGGAGATGTCGAAAAAGCCTTTGGAATTCTCTCAGATCTTCATCAGGCAGACCCTGGGGAATCGAGCGTCACCTATTTACTCGCCGTCACGCAGTCGATGCGTGGCGATTTAG
>JAGQQQ010000815.1 GCA_020426125.1 Planctomycetaceae bacterium | reverse complement strand
GTTTGTGATTTCGAATCTGTTTGGTCCTTGGGGCTTCGAATCTCGGATTTCGATTCATCGAACCCCAAAATCAGAATCGGTCATTTCGATTCTGCAGGACTCCTTGTTATCCATGAATCTTGGGATGGAGATTCGTTATGATCCTCATGGTGTTCGAAAGAGGTACTCGCGAGGTTTCCCGAAAATGTTTACGGATCGAGTTGAAATCGTATGTCAAGCGGGTGACGGGGGAAACGGCTGCACAAGCTTTCGCCGAGAAGCCCACGTTCCACGCGGAGGACCAGACGGGGGAGACGGCGGAGATGGGGGAGATGTCATCATCCAGGCGGACGAAAACCTCGGCAGTTTGACCAATCTGGTCGGTCACCGTTTCTGGAACGCAACCAATGGCCGCCCCGGTGAGGGAAGCCTGAGAACCGGACGAAATGGGGAGACGATTAACATTGTCGTTCCGCCGGGGACCATTGTGAAAGATGCCATTGGCGATTTCATCATCACGGAACTGCTCGAACATGGCCAGCGGATCACCATCTGCAAAGGAGGCAAGGGGGGCCGGGGAAACAAACGCTTCGCCTCGGCGACGGAACAGGCCCCACGCTATTTCGAGGAGGGGGAATCAGGCGAGAAACGAACGATTCTCCTGGAATTGAAGCTGATTGCCGATGTCGGTTTGATTGGAAAACCGAACGCCGGGAAAAGCACGTTGCTCAGCCGAGTGACTCGGGCGACTCCAGAAATTGCCAACTATCCCTTTACGACCAAGTATCCGAATTTGGGAGTGGTCCGGATCGGCTACGAACATTCTTTCGTGCTCGCGGATATCCCGGGGCTTATCGAAGGGGCGCACGCCGGAGTGGGGCTGGGGCATGAGTTTCTGAAGCACGTTCAGCGGACACGACTGTTTGTCCATCTCGTGGAACCTTCCCCCATGGACCAGACAGACCCGATTGAAAACTACCGGCAAATTCGGGAGGAACTCCGCTTGTATGATCCGGAATTGACCGCTCGGCCCGAAATTCTCGTTGTCACGAAAGCGGAATTGCCGGATGCTTCCGCGTGTGCGGAGCTACTCCACGAGGCGACTGGCAAACCTGTGATGCGAGTTTCCGCTGTCACGGGAGAAAAGATTCCCGAGTTGCTGCGGCTGATTGTGCAAAACCTTCAGGTCCTCAATGACGGGGAGGCGAACTTTGATCCAATGATGGACACAATGCGCGATGATCCTGACGGCTCGTAACGGCAGATTCCGGCGACCGGCTACTCGGATATGACTCCAGTTTTTCTCTCGTTTTTCTTCAAATCTGAGTTTCGCTGATGCTGTCGTAATGGTTTTGCCGATCACGTTGACTGAGGACTCCGTCAACGCGGCTGCGCTGACCGAACGGAAAGACAGCAACGATGAAACCAACACTCCATCTGCTCTCTGGACTCGCCAGTCTTGTACTCGGCCTGTTTCTTAACGCCAGTCCGCTGGCCGCTCAAACCGAGTCGGGGCCTGGCATCGGCCAAGTCACGCGACCTGCCTTATCCCCAGGGGCGGACCGGACCAAGGAAACTCCGCAGTCGCATCTGTTTGCTGTCGTAGGAGATATTTCCGCTCCGGGAGTCTACCAGCATGCCGATCGCCAGATCTTACTTCCAGAACTCATCGCCCGGATTGGGGGCCTGAATCGGGACGGCCGCTGCACATTCAAGGTGATCCGAAATGGCCGGCCGGCCGGGACGATCTTTTACGATTCCTCGAAGTCGGAGAATGCCGTTGCCGTTCATGCTGGAGATGTGTTGGTGGCCGTGGTTGGAGATCGACCATCGCCGGCTCCTCAACGTGTGATCATCAGTGGCAACACCCGTGAAATCCAATCGGCGAAGACACCATCGGTCATTCCGATCTGCTGTCTGGGGTTGACGGACCGGCCCGTGGTTCTTCCCTTGTCACCGGAAATTGCCACGGTCGATGAGTTGACTGCTCGATTGCTGCAATCCCCTGAGGTCGCGCGGACCGCGCATGTGATGGATCCTCGCAATCCTCGACCCACACGCGCTCTCGTTCCAGGAAGTGTCGTTCTCTTCGACTCGCGACTCGTGAATCAGGACACTCTCTCCAAGACGCAGGGATTCCCGTCCGTTCGTTCCCTCAGTGGACCTGAGGCGTCAACGAACTTCGCTCCCGACGATGAGGCACGCCCCGTTGGGCGTTTCCAGCCGACACCGGCCGAATCCGAGATGGGAGACTTCCCGGACTTGCCGATTCAACCGGAGAGCGAGGATCTCGGCGCAACCACCCAACTGACGGTTCCCCCGCCACAGCGATTCGCAAGGCTGACCGCCCCCTTGTCAACGGCTCCCGGTAGCGTGACCATCGAATCAACCGGTGTGTCGAGTGCATTAACAACTCCCTCACGTTCCGATTCGCGACTTGAACCGATTCTGGATGTTCCCACACGGGTCGAAGCGCTGACTCGGGAGACAACTCCGCATTCCGAACACTCTTCCCGATCGTTCGAGGCGGATTCCATTCCCATTGCGTTGTTCGAGAAAGCCCCCGCTGCAACGCCGCTGACACAACAACCCAAGACGACGCCATTGACTTCCGGTCCCGGTCATCAACAAGATTCCCGAGATGTCGATCCCGCCCCCTCGGTTGGGGAACCGGAACGGGTTGAAATCCCCGAACCAGAGCCAACTCCAGCATTCACGGATTCCCATGCCACGACGGCAGACTTTCCGCCCGTTTCCGAAGACCAATGGAGCGCATTGATTGATCAAGTCGATGCGGAGGTCCGAGTTCCAGTGCCAACGGGTGTCACTCCGAAAACTGAGGCTGCCAGTGGAACACAGGCGATCTCAATCGCGTTGGGAGTGGGTTTTCTCTGCCTGATCTGCCTGGGATTAGCAATCGTTTCTTCGCAACGGGATCGGCGGCGTCAAACCCATGAAACACACAGGGAAGAAACGAATCGAATCCTCGCGGATCTTGAGACGTCCACTCCATCCGATCCACTCAAGGAAATCGTCGGACGATCTCTTCCCGTGATCGAGGAGGAGGTCCGCATCCCCGCCGGCTGGCCGGTACATGGCCCATTGGTTGGGCATCGACGAATCATGATTCATCAATCCCACGAATCCCTGTCCGGACCGCATTTTGACCTTGCGGCAAAAGGACCCGCCGATTCCAATCCACAATCCACGGCTTCCGCTCGCGCGAAGTCAGTTGACAACGAGCGTCGTCTTAGGACGGATCTCAAACATGCCTTAGGAGAAGCTCGTGAAGTGCGTGTTTCTCCGACGGAAGAGGTCTCGGTCGGCGCGGCCATCAAACCTGCCTTGACAGCATCCTCCCAGGAATCCCGCCCACCTGCCCCCCGATCCTCAAAACCTGAGACGGCTGGACCCGCCTTGTCGGCCAGGCAACCTCTCTCCCCCACCTCGCAAGTCACTGCCAACTCTTCCCAGGAAACCGACTCGGAAGAGTTTGACATCGTCCAACCTGTATCCCCATCCACTCAACCAGCGAAGAGTCCTTTGGAACGCGCTCTACGGACTCTCGCAGCGGAGACTCGGCGATGAGTGTCGCCCTTGATTTTGGTAGTAGTGAATTTCGGACCTTACGGCGTCAGGACAATCGACTGATTGCCCGCCGAATTCCCGCGGTTTATACCGCCGTGGAAAACTCGGTGGCCCATCGACGATTGCTTGATCAGCTCCATGTCCCGTATTCGGAATCGGGAGGTTCGTTCATTGTGATCGGCGAGCCGGCATGGGAAGTGGCGGGGTTATTGTCACGGCCGCTGATTCCCGTTCTGCATGAAGGGAAAATCCCCTCCGACGATCATCCGACGCGTCAAATTTGTGCGTGGATGGTGGATTCCCTTCTTCCTCCGACGTCGGGCGAACAGTCCCGGTGTATTGCCTCCACGGCCTGCCTGACCGGACAAGACTTGGCGTCCATCGAGACCGTCTCGTTTCTCATGCATCTCGTTCAATTGCGGGGGTATGAATTTGAGACGCTGGCACAAACGGATGCCCTGGCGCTAGCGGAATTGGAAGACGAAGGGTTCACCGGGGCCACATTGTCAATCGGAGCGGAATTCACCGAATTCGCGATCTGCAATCTGGGGCAGCCGGTCTTCCGAGGCTCCACGTCGCATGGCATGCGGAAGATCGTCCAGAAGCTTGCACAGCGTAAGCAGCAACTGGTCTGGGACCAGCAGGGGAATGCCTATGCGGACACCCACCGCGTTGAACACTGGCTCAATCAGGGGGAAGTCCAAGTGGATCCCCATCGGGATGACGATGAAAACTGGCTGGCGCAAGCGATTGAAGAAATGCTCCTTGCCTCGCTCATTCCCGTTCAACGAAAGCTGCAAAACCGCCATCGTCTGGAACTCCGTGACCAACTCCCTTTGGTCATCTCAGGTGGTGCCTGTCGGCTGACTGGTTTTGAGGGGATTCTCCGAGAGAGCCTGAGACTGGCAGAGTTGCCTTTGGTGTTCTCGTCGATTCGCCGCGCCGCTTTCGATCCATATTCGGTGGCCCGGGGACTTCTGATTCACGATGCTGTGGAACATGGGAACCCCATCTCCGTCTTACAACCCCGCGAAGCCGCGTAGCCACGGTTGAGGAATTCCTCCGCATTCAGAAAGATCGATTCCTGGTACTTCCGGAATCAATCGCCATTTCGTCGAAATCCGTGAGCGCTAATCGCTTGCATATCGACGGTTCACGATGGTGAAAGGGATTCGGGATGGTGCAAACGGTTGGGGGTCGGATCTGAGTTCGTATCCGTGGCGAGTGTCGCCCCGGGTTCTCTCTTCTCCGGGACCGTCGACGCGGGCCGGACTCGTGAAGTGCGCCCCGGCGAGATCTTGAGAAATTCGCCAGGTTGAACAAATTCCCGGCTCGTCCCAAGGAAAACGAGACTCTGTTCTCGCCGGTGGCACGCGCTCGCGCGGATCCGGTAAGCTGTCGGGGAAACTCTGTTCGTTTCCCCTACCGGGTCGAGGGAGCCCCTGATGGATCAACTTCCTTTCTCAGATTTGCGTCCCCATTGGACACGTCGAACCTTACTGGGAAAAGCGGGGACAGGCGTCGGACTCGCGGCACTTGCGACGATGCTGGAAAAGGAATCTTTTTCGGCATCCGGACGGGTTGACCGCGGCGGGCTGCCTGAACTGCCGCACTTCGCGCCGCGAGCGAAACGGGTCATTTATCTCTTTCAAAACGGCGCTCCCACACATGTCGACTTGTACGACTACAAACCCAAACTCACCGAGTGGCACGGCAAACAGTTGCCAGATGACTTGTTGTCCGGACGGCGTTTCAGCACGATGACCGGCGGGCAGACCGACAAGCCAGCGCTGGCGAATATCACAAAGTTTCAGCAACGGGGAGAAAGCGGCGCCTGGGTTTGCGACTTCCTTCCGAACATCGCTTCCATCGCTGATGATCTTTGTTTCATCAAGTCAATGTACACGGAAGCCGTCAATCACGCTCCGGCCATTACCTTTTTGTTGACGGGATCCGAAATGCCGGGACGCCCCAGCATGGGAGCCTGGATGACATACGGTCTTGGGCGCAGCGTGGACAATCTGCCGTCGTACGTCGTGATGACATCTCGGGACAAAGAAGCCAGTTGTGGTCAGATCTTCTATGACTTTTACTGGGCGAGCGGATTCTTACCGACGGTCTACCAGGGGGTGAAGTTTCGGGGAACGGGGAATCCGGTGTTGTACATCAACAATCCCCAAGGGATGTCACGAGAAACTCGCAGGGGACTCTTGGACGATCTCGCCCAATTGAATGAGATCCATTTTCAGGAATTTGGCGACCCGGAAATCAGCACGCGGATTTCCCAGTATGAGATGGCCTATCAAATGCAGGCGAGTGTCCCGGAACTCACGGATTTTTCCAGCGAGCCAGAGCACATCCTCAAACGATACGGTCCGGACGTCCATACGCAAGGCAGTTTCGCCTATAACTGTTTGATGGCCCGCCGGTTGGCCGAGCGAGGCGTGCAGTTTATCCAACTCATGCATGCTGGCTGGGACCAGCATCGCAACCTCAACACCCAGTTGGAAATTCAATGCCGGGATACGGACGCTCCCAGCGCGGCACTGGTCCGCGATCTGAAGGAGCGGGGCCTCCTCGATGAGACCCTCGTCATTTGGGGGGGGGAGTTTGGCCGGACGCCGTTTCTACAAGGAAAGATCGAGGAAAAAGCCGTCTGGGGTCGGGACCATCATCCTTACGGCTTCACCATTTGGATGGCCGGTGGCGGCATCAAACCGGGGATGACGTACGGAGCCACGGACGAGTTCGGGTTCAATGCCCAGGAAAACCGCGTCCATGTGCACGATCTTCAGGCAACGGTCCTGCGTTTACTGGGAATCGATCACGAACGCCTGACGTACCGTTTCCAGGGGCGTCAATTTCGCCTGACCGATGTCCATGGACACGTCGTTCAGGACATTTTGGCATAGGCGTTTCCAATCCGGTGAAGGGCAAAAAGGGACGTCCCAATGATCGATCGAGATATCTTGGTTTGCGCTCTGATTGTCTTTCGCCTGCTTGCTTCGTCAGCCGTATGGGGACAGTCCGCTGATGCGACCGTGCCTGATGCGAAAAAGCGGGAGCCGAAACAGATCGACATTCTGATCACTCAGCATGTGATTCTGCACGAAAACAAGATTGTGACATGGGATGATGTCGCCCGAATCCTGAAGAGCGAAGCAGAAAATGGAAAAGTCGATCCGCATTTTCTGACCACCATCGGCGGCTTGCCGCGCCAGGAGGAAGTCCGCCAATACCGATGGCGATTTTACAAGGAACTTTGGGATGCTGGAAAAATCGACGGGATGGTCGTCGGCTCGATTTCTCCTCGTGCCAGCGAACGTCTCGACAAAATTCGCACGGATGAGGATCTCATTCCTCCGGAATCCCATCGCCTGGACGGCTCGGTCCTCGAACCAAACGGCACGCCTCTGGCCGATGTCCAGGTGTTACTCCTCCCCGAAAAACATATCAACGGAGTCTATCTCAAAGGGGGGCGTCTGCGTGATCCGCATGACGAGAAACTGACGACATCTGATGCAAGTGGCCAGTTCCGTGTCTATCCGGCGGCCGGTGACGAATTGATCGCGGCAGTCCATCCCCGAGGATTTCTGATCACCGCGTTGAATGAGTTTCGAATGACTCGACAACTCAAATTGCAATCCTGGGCTCGAGTCTTTGGAAAACGGCCCGCCGACGGTGAAGGCCTTCCACAGGGAGTCGATCTCACGTGTTATCCCGTTCCTGGGATTTCCTTCCATCTGTATGAAATAGAAATCCTGCAAGATGGGTCATTCGACCAACGGTTTGTGCCGCCGGGACGCGTGACCATTCAACGATCCATCAAGGCCGGTCAGGGAACCACTTTTGCGTTCCCCGTGGAAGAGGATACGTTGCAACCGGGAGAGTCGTACGAGATGGAATTGGATGAAGTCCCCGAGGCAATTCGTCTCCGAGTGGAACAACTCTCACAGTGAGCGAACGACGGATCGCTCGGAGTTTCATCTCGTGGTAGACGTGGCACCGGAATTGAGACGACTCCCTCCTTCCTCTTTCGCCAATTGCAATCTTCACAAGTTTCGAAATCCGTTCAATGATGTCATGCCAAATGGCCCGACTCGCGAGAAAGCGGTTGACCTTCGCCGGCGACGGATTTTCGGATTCACACCGGTTGGGAAAATGATTTCTCATCGCGTGCCCTTCGTCATCAGGCGTGGGATCGCGAATCAGAACGGAATCGACATCGAAGCCATGAAGTCCGTGAATTCGAAAACCGAAACGAGCGGAATTCCCTGACGATGGTCTCGCAACACTCTGGAACCAAGACGCGCCTTCGAAGTCGGCCGACGAATTCGCACAAACGGAGAAGATCGACAAACGTCTGAACCCAAACCATTGTTTCGTAGCCGAACGAACAACCTGCACTGGCAAGACGCCCCCAACATCACCAACGGAAATTCCCGCCGGGATGACACGCTGTACTTAAACGCCTTGGAAATGAGCGAAGGACGATTTAAGGGGTCTGATGAATTTCCGGTTCTCCCAGAAAGTGGATGAATGCACCGCGTTGCGAAACAACGGCCAATCGCGTTCCATCCGGGCTAAATTCCACATCCGTCACATAGGGACCGGAATCTTGTATTCCCAGGAGTCGTTTTCCGGACTCAAGATCCCAAACCCAAACTCCGTCGGAGGTCCCAATCGCGACGCGGGTCTCGTCAGTGGTGAACTTGGGCGCCGTCAAGAAATCCGCTTTTCGATCTGGAGAAGGAGGGATGCTAATGACCTCCGTTCGGGATTGAACGTCCCAGATTTGCAGCCCTCGCCGACTACTATCGCCGACGAACCGACCATATTCGCTGAAGATTGGCGAGTTGAGTTCTCCTGAGAACGGCACCTCGATTCTGTGCAATTCCTCGGGGCTTTCAAGATCAACGAGGTCCAGTCCGAACTGGTCACGCACTGCAAGAATTGCGGCGAAGCGGCTGAAGGCTCCTAATGTGCCTGACTTGTAGGACTTCGAAAACACAACTTTGCCGGACTGACAGTTCCAAACCGTGACTTTTTGGTTTTCAAACCCGGCGGTAAACTCTGCCCCTCGCGAAACTCGCGATACTTGTGGGGGAATGAACTCCTCCCGGGTGACGGCCTCGCCGTTATCGAGCCGGACTTCCTTGAGAAAGGCCGAATTCTCGAATACGAGGATTGACAAGCGATCCGGAGAAATTTCGGAGTAGGTTCCACTTCCCTGAGGAATTTGGACGACCTCGTGCCCGTCTTCGTCATAGACGCCAAGTTTTGACCGTTTTTCCATGTCTCCGACAATTCGCAAGCCATTCGCGGTCCAGATCACCTCCCGAAAGACTTCCCATTTTCCCGGAACGGTTTTGAGAGCTTCTCCGGCAAGAGCATTCCAGAAAGTTACGGGTTGTTCGCCGTAGCCAAAAGTGGCAACCGTTTGCCCGTCAGGCGAGAACCGCACGAACTGCACTCTTTCAGGGGAAACGACATCACTTAAGGGCGTCACGGCACTGGGACCCTCGGCGTCAAGATCGGCCAATACGATCTCACCGTCTTTTTGACCAACGGCAATCGTTTTGTCGTTCGGGCTGAGCGCGAACCCTCCTCCAAGGTAGGGGGAGACATTGTTCAGATATCGGACTTCACCCGATTGCAGATCCCAATCCGCGACGTTTTTCCGTCCAGCACTGCTGACGAGTCGAGAGCCATCCTGACGAAACGCGAGTCGTTCGATGTCCCCTTGAGAAGCACGAAGAGTTTGGGTTGGGATTGCGGTTTGTGTGTCGTAGATTTCAATGGAATCGTAAAAGCCAATGGCCAGCCGTTTTCCATCCGGATGAAAGGCCACGCAGTTGGCAGACGACCGTTCCAGGGGCAATGTCAC
>JAGQQQ010000814.1 GCA_020426125.1 Planctomycetaceae bacterium | reverse complement strand
GTCGCGAAGTTGTGGCGAAGTTGGTTCGGCGACCAGATGGGAACTTCTGCTTCCTCACATGCCCGGCGAATCGCGTTCGTGTAGGAGTCCCGACGGTAGGGGCGCTGGCCTGCTTCGGCCTTGGGCTTCCGAGGTCCGAAGACATACGCTTGCAGATCAGGAGTCAGAAACGGCTTCAGAATTCCTTGGCCAGCCGGACCGATGCAGACAACGCGGTCCTTGCCGTGGTGTTCAAGCTTGTGGGATTCGGGGCGGTAGGTCCAGACATCCCCCGTCATATCCAGATCGCACGCCCGGACAATCAGAACTTCTCCGGGCCTCGCTCCGGTCGCCAGTTGAAACTGAATCATCCCCCAGACTTCGGGCTTCACATGGCCCTTGATGGCCTCGATAAATGCGTCGGGGACTGGCTTGACGGGTTCGGCTTCCCTGGCGTCGCTGCGTCCCCTTGCAAGATCGGAAACGGTTTGGAGAGCGACAAGTTTTTCCGGTTGAAGAATCTCTTCGGCGACGGCCCATTTCACCATCCGGCGAATGATCCCCATATAGCCGTTGATGGTCGTCCGGGCGTGTCCGTCGGCAATCATCGAATTCCTGACAGCAACGAATCGCTTCGGTGTCAGTTCGGTTGCCGGGAGATTTCTGAATAGCTTGTTCAGAAACTTGAGAGCCGACTTTACGCCATGAATCTTGGATGTCGGCTTGCCGTTTTTGCGGTAGTGCCTCTCCGCCCACTGTCGGTAAAGCATCGTCAGTTGCCCGATGGTTACTTCGGGAAACGTGTTCTCAACCGCCCGCTGCCACTTCTCCAATTCTTCGGCGTAGCGTCGATGGGAACTGGGCGTTCCATGCACTCCGAGATAGACACGTTTGCCGTCCAGCTTCACATACGCTTGCCCGCTAGCCTTGTGATGACAGTAGGCGGGGACTTTCTTCGGCATTGCAGCATTCCTCCGGTTCGGGGGTAGTCGGGGGGTAGTCCGACACGCTGCACTGCCGAGGCAGGTAGACGTAAAACAAGTCTCAGAAAGGGTTTAGGAGTGGACGTTACAGGACTCGAATAATCCGATGCGTCTTGCCATATTTTGAATTTCTCAGGCTTTGCACCGCACATTGCACCGCACTTTGAACAATTGGGCTTCTCCTATGTCACGGATCAACTTCGACACGACACCATATCGAGACTTAGAGCACTGGCTTCCCAAGGCCCGGAAGGATGCCCGGGGTGTTCGATGAACTTCTTCGATCGTTCCACTACTACGCTTCGGGCCTTCAAGAGGAGACCAGCGGCCCCGATCCCGTCGTGTCGGATTGGTTTGCTGACGAGATGGTCGGGATAGCTCGGATCTTATTCGGGCTATCGGAGAAGGACGGAACCCGGACCAAAGGCAAGTTGCCGTATCGAGAGACGGCCATTCACGCCATGGCGGCGGCGACAGCGGCCAAACGTCTGAACGGCCAAAAGTCAACAATTGTAGACATTCTCCCCGATATCGTGGCCTTTAAGGTGGCCAGTGATCAGGCGATCGCATGGATTCACGCCCTACGGCTCGCGAAAGGCTTCCCCGAGATCGACGCCGATGAAGAGCGGAGCACGCGACAAGGCTCATGGGCGGCGTCAGAACGCCCCGATGGCTCTCAGGCATGGCACAGCAGGGTTGGCGAACTAAACCCCGTCTTCGGGACGCTGGAAACGATCTGCCACTATGTCGGCCCGAGGGATCCGAAGACGCTCCGCGCGTGGCACGCCTAGGGGAAGGCTTGGGTTCAGGCGTACATTCTTAGGCAGGGGCAAAAGCGGATCACGTTCAACGTCTGGTACCGGGACGATCACGCCGAGAAACTCGAAAAGTTCACCGCAGCGGCCAAAGCGGCACGATCCAAACGGGAATAGATTCCCAGCGAAACGGGAAACGCTCGGGCCACCATTCTTAGGGCAACTCTCTTTCGGCCAATCGCTTAAGGTCGATTCCCTGCTCAGGGTACGCAAAAAACTCCTTAAGAATAGAGGAGCAACGAAACGCACTTCCTGAGAGCTAGCGGCCATCACTTGCGGAGCTTTTCCGGTTTTTCCCTTTCACATAGAGGGCGGTCGAGTGAGCTACCTCAACTAAAACTCTCAACTTTTCCCCTAATAGATAGAGGGGCAGCCCATTGCAGACATCTACAACCAAACACAGGAGACAACCGGCAATGCCAGCGAATGATTGCGATCCTCAGACACTCGATACGCCAGCACTGGCGAAGCGGCTTTCTTGCTCGGTTCGCCATATCGCGACGATGGATAAGGAGGGTGGCCTTCCCCGCCCCGTTCGCCTCGGGAAGTTGAAGCGATGGGTTGCCAGTGAGATCGACGAATGGTTGAAGGCTGGGGCGCCGTCTCGGAAGGAATGGGAAGCCCGGAAGGTGGCGAACGGCTGACACTGAAATCAAGATCCGGGCCGAGCGGCGATGCGGGGAGATTCTGGCGGAGATGCCGAAGTCGGAAGGTGGTAGGGGGAAAATGACACGCTGTCACAACTTTTCGGAATTGAAAGGCATCAATCCTCACGCTGGAAGCGAATGGCCCGCATACCCGAAGCGGACTTCGAGCAGCACATTCGGGAGATGATCGGACCGACGCTGCTTATGCCGAGTTGATCGGGTGGGACGATCGGAGGGTCAGCGAATGCAGGCGAGTTTGGATTAGGTTCAAAAAGTTCCGTCGCGACGGAACTTTACCATGGAGACAGCTAGCGAAGGCTTCCAATTGGGAGGATGGTGAATTCTATCTCCAATGGGCACTGGAAAATTCGTCATCAAGCGACGAAATGGTCGCCTACCGCAAGCAACGCCAAGAGCAAGAGCAAGCACAGCAGGCCGAGCAAGCGACCGACGCGACGCCGCACACCTGCTCCCCATCGAAGCCAGAAAAGGGGCATTTCCCGGAGTGCGTTGAGGGCGACTAACGAAATCCAACTTCGCGGCCTGATCACCGCGAGGCCAGCCCGGGGGCGGTTTCCTGTTCGCCGTCTCCGGGTCTTCTCTCTCTCGAACAGGATCGAAAGCGAACAGGAAAATGAGCGACTGTCTTAATTCCTACCAGACCGAGGCCCTGAATCTTCGCCGGGCGGGATACTCCGTTTTCCCAGTGGGGGCGAACAAGATCCCGAAAGTCTCATGGAAGGAGCGTATCCAAGCCCTTCCAAGCGAAGATCAGATCATCGCGGAGTTTCGCGAACCGGCTGGGATCGGTCGTGTCAACGGCGCCGTGAGCGGTAACGCCTACACGATCGATTTCGACATCCGGGATCCTGTCGACCTTGCCGAGTTCGACCAATGCTTTCAGCACAATGTTACGGTCGACCTTGGTTACGATCTCGTTTCCAGCCTCACAAAGATTTCAACGCCCGGGCCGGGGATTCAATACGCCTACCGGGTTGAATCTCCGGTCGGACCAAGCCAGAAGCTTGCCCGCAATAAGGGAGTTCTGAATCCCAAGTCGGGGAAATTCGAGGATCCGGGCTGTCATATCGAGTCCCGAGGCGAGGGAGGATATTGCTTGTCCCCAGGATCGGCGGCGATCTGCCATCCCCGAGGCGGGGATAATTACCGACACATCGCGGGGCCATCGCTCGCGGAAACGCCTGTTCTGACAATCGAGGAACACGATACGTTGATCGCAAACGCGAAGTTCCTCGGGATCGATGGGAATGGCTTCCGAGACACTCGGGAGATGCTGGCGAGCCAAGAGCAGCCCGCACAGCCCCAGGGAAGCCCATCGTATTCCTGCCCAGAGACCCGGGGCGATGATGACTTGCCATCGTGGGAAGAGATCCTTTTACCGCATGGGTTCACCAAGACGGAGACCATCGACGGAACGACATACTGGAAGCGATCGGGATCCAAGAACAAGCACTCTGCATCAACGAACTACCAAGGATCCGGGCTGTTCTATGCGTGGTCGCCGAATTGCTCTTCGGTTCTCGAAACGGGACGCGGCTACAGCAAGCGGGCGGTGTTCACGGCCTTAAATTGTGGCGACCTTTCAACCGAGGCGTTCAAGGCAGCGGCCCGCATCCTTCACGATCAGGGATTTGGTCGGAAACAGGATCTTAGTCATGTGGACATTTCCGAGGCGCTGCGTACAGGTGAACGCGTCAGGGGCTTCTTTGGTTTCGAGTCATTCGAGGAATTTATGTCGAAACGTGAGGATCCGGAATATCTTTGCGAGGACATTCTTTCCCGTGGCGGGGGATGCATCCTCGGGGGGCCTCAGAAGAGTTTGAAAACCGGGTTGAGCATCGATCTCGGGTATTCCCTCGCGACGGGGACGGCCTTCCTCGGGAAGTTCACATGCCCGAAACCTGTTCAAGTGGGGATTATGACAGGGGAGTCCGAACGAGCGAAGCTTCAGCGGTTGCTCATCACTCGCCGGGAAGCCGATCTTGAATTTCTCGACGGCCCGCCCCGCAAGCCGTTGCTGTTCATTACGAACAATCTCCCGGACTTGTCGAGCGACGAACACTTGGTCTATCTCGAATTGGAGATCCAATTCCATGGCTTGGAAGTTTGCGTTGTCGATCCGATGTACCTCTGTGCGGGAAGCTATGCCGACAAGACGTCGAACGTGGCCACCATGGGGAACATGCTTCGCCGCATCGATGAAATCATGCAGCGGAACAACTGCACGCCGATCCTGCTGCATCACACAAACCGCAAGAGCGAACCGTATCAGCCCCTTTCTCTTCGCGATCTGTCCGGGGCAGGCTTTGCGGAGTGGGCGCGTCAGTGGCTCTTGGTGACGCCGAGAACGGACTTCGACCCGGAGACCTATCAACACCGCCTCTGGATGGTTGTGGGCGGCTCAGCGGGCCATGCGGGGCAATACGCAGTGGATATCCGCGAGAAGGACGGGGACGATTGGGCTTGGATCGTGGACGTCCGCACCGAGGGCGAAGAGAAGCGGGACTATCGGGAACAGAAGGCTCAGGCGAAGGAAGACACCGAGCGGGCCAAGGCTCAGGAATTCAGCCAGCATCTTCGGGAGGCCCTCACAGGGGTAGCCGAGACCGGGGCGACGCTTCGGGAGTTGAAAAGCATCTTT
>JAGQQQ010000813.1 GCA_020426125.1 Planctomycetaceae bacterium | reverse complement strand
GACTCAGGTACATCCGGATCGGATCACGAGAAGACATGGGAGCTTCCGGTTCGATCAACCCCCGGGCCACCGCAAGTTCTGTGATGTCCGGTTCGGTCGTTTGTTGCTCCATCCGCGTCTTCTCAGCGACGGTGGCCGGTGCGTCGGGATCATTAATCAGAGGGAGATCCATTTCCTCCAAGGCATGGATGATGCGATCCATCATCATAGGCTCTCCCCCTTCATCGGGGAGATACGTATCCACCATCTGATAGGTGAGGAAACCGCGTTTGCGGGCTTGTTCCATCAAATCATGCAAACCAGAATCGAGGCGATGCACTCTGTTACTCCCTAGGGAAAGATCAATTGAATTCAAACTTGCCATGCGAATCCGTCCGCAAGACATCCTGTCCTGTATTTTCGACGCGATTTCCGAAACAGCGTCGCTTTCTGGCCCAATCTTGACGGCGGAGAGGAGCCCAAATGTCGCCGCTCCAACCTGACAGTTTCCATTTTCAAGTTCTCTGATTCACCGCGACTGTCTCAACCAACCGGCACATGGAACCTTCAATTTGCCGAGATGCTCCTCGCGTCACGGGGACGGAAACCGAGCCGGTGAATCGGCGTGGAATTTGACGCAAGCCAACTTCATGATGAAAGCCCCATCCTGAGATGACTCGCTGATCGTCGTGCTGAGAATGCATCGTCTCTCAAGGCATCGTCAAGGAGGCGATCGACGGCGCCATAGACCGGAACGGAAGTCGAAACATCTCTTCGAACCTCCCAATTCACGAATCCGACTACTACAAGGTGTGGTGATTCCGGCTGGGCCGATTCGCTGACGACGGGAAAATCGCATCCTAACTCCTCTCCCGAACAAAACCTTGCGAAAAGAATCCCCTGATCGGACAGGATAGATGGACAGATTCCCTGCGTCGCATGAAAGCAACCTGTCCGTCTGCGCGATCCTGGAATTTCGTTGCAACTCTTCGCACATCAATGCCTTACAAGGATTTTAGCCAACAGCATTTCCGTGCTCATTTGTCAACAACGAAGGAGCCATCCTAACACACCCCTATTCACCGTCCACGCAAAAAAATCTCGGCTCTCTCGATTTTCGAGGAAAATATTCAAGCTGCGAATACTTCATTATTAGTCGCCAAATCTCAAGCGGTCAACGAGTGTTCCGTCGACGATCAAATTTCCTCCCGGCATCGAATCAAATGGTTCAAATTCGAAGACAGGGGGGTTTGGAGACAAAAAACAACATCGTTTCTCGCAGTGGGGTCACCGCAGACAAACTGGTCCGCGGACTGTCGTATCCTCGAACGTCGAAATGTCTTCCGTCACAACCCCAATCTTAGGTCCAGGCATTTCAACGTCTCTTCGTCGCGGAGATACAACTTTCCATTTGAGACAGCTGGCAGAGCCCGAACCGTCTTCCGAAACACCCGGAAATGGGAAAGCGGCTCGAATTCCTGAGGATTCGCGGAGAACATCACGAGTTCTCCATTGGTCTTCGCGGCGAGAAGCTTGCCATCGGCGAGAATCAGCGTCCCGTAACCGAAACCATACTCGACCCAAGTGGTTTTTCCGGTTTCGAGGTCAATGCACTTCAGATCGGCCGGGGGAACATCGTCCCGGCCGTCAATGACGTAGACGTAGCCTTGGTGATGAATCGGTGTGCAATATTGAGTGGCGAGTGGCTCGACGCCATCCCAGACGGTCTCAGTTCCCAACAGACTGAATTTCGCAAAAATCGAACCAATTCCGTAGCTGGAAGAGACGAGGAGATGCCCGTCGAGAGTGATGGGCGTCGCTCCGTTCACTGTTGGACCCCGTTGGCCGAACGGAAACTGAAATCGAATCGCGCCGCTCTCTGGATCGAGCATGAGGCATCGATAACGGGTTACCATAAGAACATGAGGTTGCCCAGCCAGTTCCACCGCTGTGGGAGCGGAATAGCTCGCCGGTTCCTGGGTTTTGGTCCATTGGGTCTCCCCCGTCTCCAATGAGAATGCGACGATTCCCGCATCCGTGCGTGAGCCGCCAACATTCACAATAACCCGTTCTCCCACGACAATCGGACTACTGCCGGCCCCGAAATATCCTTCCTGAGCCTTGAACTCTTCGTGGGTCTTGCGTTGCCAATGGATTTCCCCCGTCTTGAGATTCAGGCAGGTGAGGACTCCCTGGGCACCATAGGTGACAACGCGATCGCCGACGATTGTCGGAACACATAGCGGACCGTCTCCCCCGCCAACCTGCGGATAAAAGGTTGTTGGATAGCTGGAATTCCACTCGGACTCCCCGTTGGCCACAGACAACGACTCGACGACCTCCTCCTGTCTCACTCGGTGAAAGAGGAGGACCTGCTCCCCGGCCACTGCGACACCCGCGTAGCCAGCCCCCACCGGATGATCCCAAGCCACTGGCGGACCGGATTTGGGCCACTTCTCTGCCAATTGCTCGTCCGCCGCCGCGATTCCCGAGCGGTGCAACCCGAGGATTTGAGGCCAATCCCCCGCACTGGCGTGATCATCAAGGAGGGAAAAACTCATGGCGACAAGAGCGGACAGGGAAAGCCATTTCATCCGTGAGACCTTTCTTAACATTCCGATTGATTCGAGCGATTGGCGAGGAATTGTCGTTCCCTGTTCGCCTCGCCTTCTATGGACGTCCTACTACTCGGCCAGGATTCCGAGCAGTTCGTGAAAATGCTGCTGAACAATTTCAGGATCATAACCGGAAATCTTCGGCAATGTCTTTTCCAGTTCCACTTCCGTGAGGGGCCGTTCCTGATTGCCGTCGCTCGGAATTGTCTGTGTCCCCGCCCGTCCCTGACGGAGATCGAGAATCAAGCCGGCCTCCAGCCGCTTCAGAACCTCCTCCGGACGCGACAGAGACTCCCCTGGGAGCCACCCTGTCCACGGACGGGGAATTCGTTGGGTCCGCGCATCCGCGACGGTCATCGTCGCGGATGCGTCCTCCGGATCTGAATGCGTGGTTGAGTCATGGAAAACCCTCTCGAACGCCCAAATCAACTGGCGCGCGGAATCGTAGTCGAGTGTCCGTTCGGCCCCGATCCTTGCGATGTCTTTCAGAATGGCATCGACCTCTCCTGGCATAAGCCTGCGGTGATCCAGTTGATGAGCCCATTGTCTCGCTGCGTCCGAGAATTCCCGAGAGGCGGAGAGCAACTGGATTCGGTTACCGAAGACCTGGGCGGTCACAGCCTCCTCAACCTGTCCGGACAAACGGTCGAAATCGGATCCGACTTGCAAATGCCGGGCGGCGACGCTGGCGAGAACCATTGTCCACTCGTGCAAAACGGGCCGTCCCGGAGGTCGGGAAGCGGGGCGCCGTTGCCGCCAACCGTCTCTTTGTAGGTCATGGTGGCACGCGAAGCACGCATAGTTCGCCAGTTCCGGCCACGATGGCTTCTCCACATCACAAGTGACCTCCTCATCGATCAAATCGGCGGTGAGCTCCATGAACTGGCTGACGGTCATCAGGGACGAAACGAGACTCATCCGGGTCGTCGAGAATCCATCATCAATTTCCGGAACGGAGGTCTTCGCCTGAAAGTCCGCTTTGATTCCCGGAGCCTTCTCCTCGAAGTCCCGCCAGTGCTGCGGTTGTTGAGCAACGAAGGTCGCCAGTTCAAAGCTCGGCAACGGAGGATGCCCGGCCGCATACATCTCATGAGTGATCACTTTTCCCTGATCCACATCTCCGAGATGGCATGACAGGCAGATCTCCGCTTGCGTGGCGAATGAGCGAACATCCCAGTAGCCAAAATCCTGAAACTTCCGTAAGGAATCCATTGTTCGCCAGACGTTGGAATCCACATGCGCGTTGATCCATGCTTTACCCGACTCACCGCCGACTCCCGATGGGCCATGGCAGCCTTCGCAGGAAACTCCCAGATTGAACTGGGAATTGTTGAGAGTGTCTTGTCGGACGAGATGCCCGTCTCGCGGGAGCCTGGCAATCGGGACCGCGCTGTGACAAGCCAAACAACGGGCATCCTGGTGGACCAGTGACTTTCCCTCAGGATCCACCACACCCAGGAGTTGGGCCATCCGCTGTGATCGTTCTCCCAACAGAACGGTGTAGGCCTGATAATGTTTGTCCTCACCCGCCCAGGTGAGCATTTCATTCAGCAAAACCCAGCCATCGTCATTGATCCCCGTGACATCGGGCGGTAGAACAATATTCTTGGGGAGGTCCGCCGCCAGATCGGTCTTGCTATGGCACGCATAGCACCGGGCGACTCCTTCAATCTGGTGAGCCCCCGACTCCGGCGTCCCCCACAAGCTGCCCTGATCGAGATCTTGCGCGAAAAGTCCCTGTAAGAGAAACAACGGGAAAATCACGAACAGACCAAGACAGAATTTCACGTCAGGTCCCGCCATTTGTTGATCCCCGTGATGAATGTCGAAACGAATCGCTGGCACGGATCACAGAAACCGGATTCACCATCAAGAACCTGGAATCAAAAACTGGCTTGTGCAGGATCGGTAAACTGAACCCAATTCCCCGCATTGGAATCAGATGAGCCATTCTCGCTGGCACTGCGAGGGACGTCGCGCTGACGTGAGAGCCTAGCGTTGATCTGGTCAAACAATTCCACGATTTCCTCCCGTGCGTTTCCGCTAACATATCGTGGGCTGTCGAAGATCGCAAAGTGATCGCTCTCTCCCCGATTCCAACTCAGGCGATCCCGGAGTTCCTGAAAGATGTCGTCGTCCCCGAGATTCCCACGTCGCATGGGAGAACGGAAATTCGGCCGGAGGGCGACCGTGCTCAAATAGAGATGAGCCGCTTGGTCCCAACCTTCCGAGACGAGATTCCCGCGCTGCGATAGCAGATGACCCAGAATTGCGCTCGCCTGAGAACGTGTGATCGGACGTCGGGCAAGGGACTCAAGCCATTGGGAAATGATCCCCTCCAGTTCGCGGCCCGTTTGATCGATCCGATTACGGTCTGACGAGAGTTGGCGCATCGGCTCCCGCAAGGATTCGAGAACCAGTGCAAATTCCGCCGGTTGAAAGGGAGCGTCTGCCA
>JAGQQQ010000812.1 GCA_020426125.1 Planctomycetaceae bacterium | reverse complement strand
TCCCCGCGGTCGAAGACGATGGCCCGCGAGTCACCTTGGGGTATCGCGCTGGGGAGGTGGACTCGCTGACGGCTCGGATCCAGGATCTACGGAGTCTCAATATCAAGTTTCTTCGTGCTGAAATCTGGTGTGAAGAACCTCCCGGCGGGTACTACGATCTCGTGGTGAGAAATGATCACAAACTGCCGCTGTCCGACCGACAAAAAATTCATGAATACGTGCGTAGCCACCCATGGTTCAGTTCAGGTTTCATTTATCACCAGCACGGCTTGAACGTCTTCCAGACGGGACCACGAGAGACCGGGAATGATCCCGTGTATCCTCAGTCGGCCCCGGAGGTTCCCGATCCGTATCGCGCTCCGGTACAAGAGCCGACTGAGATCATCATCTTGCAGCCCGTCTTCGAAGACAAAGGCGAAATGGGACGGACGAAAGCCTTTGTCGAGTCCATCGCGAATCAGGTTCGAGTGACTCTGGAAGAATGGGAGCCCTCAGTTGTCAAAGACGGCCATGCTCTGGTGACTTTGATCCTGCACTCCCCGGAAGACGAAAGCAATGTCGTTCAGCTGTTCAAGCGACTGCAGACGCTTCGACTTTCCAAAGTTCGGTTCATCGTGCGTGTAAAGGACAAAGCAAGCGATTCGGACAAGATGATTCTGGAGAACCCGGCTCAACTGACAAATCGAGACGTCACGCAAGCCTGGAGCTATCTGCTCAGGCAGCCGGGATTCGAGTTTCATGCCCCCTTCGGGAATGTTGTCCAATCGAGTCCGAGTGACAGTGAGACGCCTGCGCTGTTCGAGGGAGAGCAATCGACGGTACCCCCCTTCCCGAGCGAGGATCCGGGTCCGTTCCGTTCCGGAGGCTTTGGCGGGGCGTGGAGTTTTTCCTCATCGGTTCTGGGGATTCCGGAAAGTGCGATTCCCGGCAAAAACTATGTGGCAGGAGCGTCCTGTATCATTGCCATCTCAGATGATGGCCAAACCGCCTCCGCCTATTCCCGGCGGCATCCGAAGTGGGTGCCTGTTCGTCTGACCGGATTGAAAGGCCCCAAACCGCAGATTGTCATGGGAAACCAACTCGGCGTGGTCTGGTTAGGGATTCGTTACTACGCATATAGCGAACAGCTGGGAACTTGGGATGTCCTGCGTCTCCCAGAAGGGGAAGGGCCTCCCCCCACTGTGACCTCAGATTCCATCCATGTCACGTCTCCGACGGAGGGAGACTACACGTTCCAAAGCGATTGGGGAAAATGGTTTTCCGCCGACGAGATCAAAGCAGGCAAGGTCGAGGAGCATCTGGCCCTTCTCCCTGGAACAGCGCAGAATGGAGATGACGATACCAACCTGAGTTTCAAGATCTACCGGCTGTCATCTCTTCGCGCACAGTCTGCGAGCAAGCTGATTGAGCAGCTCCTCAAACCCGGACACCCCGAGTTGACGTTGGCAGTGGAGGAGCAAACCAACTCATTGATTGTTCAAGGGCCCCCGAATGTTCAGGAGGTAGTCGAAGCGCTGATTCAGAATCTCGATACGCCGCAGGATCACGAGTCAGGGTCTGGCCCCGGAGTCAACGTTCCTTCCCCCCAAAGCAATCAAGGCACGCCAATCGGCCTGCCAGGCCCGGCACACATTCCACTTGGGAAACCAGCCGATCTCGCAAGGCCCGGCCCGATCTCGATCGATATCCCGGCGATGGGGAGAGCGAATTCAGATGGGAGTCAGCGAACCTTCTCGTTTTACGTCGGCGTGGTTGATGGTCAAACGACCTCACAGCTTCGCGACAACTATGCCCAGATTGAGAAGGCGTGCCGCGACCTTGCGCAGAAAGTGAACGACCCCCATCCCAATCCCGCGGCGGGGGACCGCTTTCGGGAACAGCTTCGCACGAAAGTTCGTGAGGCATTCGAGACCCGCCAAAAATTGCAAAGAGCCGAAGTTGCGGAGATGGCGCAGCGTCTCCAGAAGATTCAAGAGTCGATTGCTATCCGCGAGCGGATCGCCGACCAGATCGTGGACCACCGCATCGAGGAGTTGTTGGATCCTGCTCTTAAGTGGGAGCCCACCAACGAGGAGTTGCCAACAAGCTCCACTCCGTCTTCGCCCCATTCCTCGGCGACTCGTCGTGTTCCGGAACCAGTGCCGAACGATTCCGTGAGCCGTCCTTGGACCAAAGAGCAAGCTGGATCCGACCCTGCGACCCGGTTTTGGAAATCTCCCAGCGAGTTGCATGATCACCTTCACAACCTCGACAAAGAGATCCGCCTCGTTCCTGAGATTATTCAATCGACGGAGAAGCAGATTGAGGAATGGAAGGAAGCCCGAGATAAAGCCGAACCGGGGTCCGAACATCATCGGACAGCGATGGGCTTCGTCGACTCACTCACAAAGAGAATTCGAGATCAAGAACAGAGGTTGGAAGAATTTCAGCGTCAGCAACATCTCGCCGCGCTGGAGTATGGACATTACGAACTGATGCTGAATTCCCAGCTTGAACAATTGAAACAGCGACTGGAAACCGCGTCAAACAATGTCAAGTCCACTGAACGCGAGGTGGAAACAGGGTACAAGCCTAGGGCCGCTCTCGCCACCGCCCAGACGGAACTGCGATCGCTAGAGGCGAGCATCGTCGCGACGGAGTCGCTGATTGAGCTGTACCGACAGTCGGTTGAGGGGCTATTGCCCAGACCGGAGATGAATTCGAATGCCCCCGCGAATCCGTTCGCGCAGCCGGATGACGAGTCATCTTTGACGCCAACTTACGAAGACTCGTCTGGGAATGCCGCCGCCGAAAGCGTCCCTGCCGCTCCTTTGCCAAAAGACCCCGTCGACGACCCATTTGGGGGCCCGGAGACCTGGCGATCAGATCGAAATGAAAGGTCACCCTGGAAATCTCCCAGCGAGATGCACGATCTCCTGACACGGCTGCGGAATGAACAGTTGCGAGTGGAAAGTGATCTTGCGAATGCCCATGCGGTTCTTGCCAAGGCGGAGAAGTCCCTGACAGAGACAGAGACAGGGACCAGCGCGCATCAAGCCGGACAGAACCTCGTCGCGTCGCAACGGTCGGTGATCAAGAAATTGCAAGAACTCAGTCAGGAATGGAAAGCGAAATCGGACTTCGCCGTCGCCGAATACAAGGCACGACTTGAGACTCTCAAAGCCGATGTGGCGCGCGACCAGGCACGTCTGGACGCGGCCAACGATGCCTTGGAACGCACTCAGAAACTTCATCAGCAAGGGGCTGTCTCTCGATCCCAAGTCCAAAAAGTTCAGGTCGAGCAAAGCTCCGCCGCCGCCGCATTGAAACAATCCGAGGCGCTGCGAAATCTCTACCAGAAGGCCGGTGATCTTCCCATCAACGAAACGGACCAAAGCAGTGACGCAAAGTCCGAGAATTCCCGCAACATGCAGTTCCAGGTGCTGCGACGAGTTGATGAGCAGACGGTGGAAATCGACGCCGGGGCGGTTGATCGACTCCAGGTCCATCAGGTCCTCTTAGTCGTGGAGAAGCATTCTTCGGAGTGGCCAGTTCGGTCTGTTTGGCTTGAGGGAGTTGGCCGGGTTCGTGTGACAGAATTGAAAGTCAAGACCGCGATTGCCCAAATCGAGAGCGAAGATTCGCAGAGTAAAATCCGGAAGGGTGATGTCGTGGTCGCTCTGCCCGTGTCGAAACGACTTTCTTCACGAGAGCCGACCACAAGCAATGACCACGCCGGAGTTCTCATCTCGCTGTTACTGGATCACGACCAATACTCCGAGGACCAGTTGAAGGCCAACGTCAATCGAACTGGAATTGAGATTCATACGAGTGAAGAGGACGCCCCCCTGGCCCCATTCGACGACCCACAAATCATTGAGAACTGCGAATTGATCTCGTTCAAGGAAGTCGAGCGGGATGGGACTCCATTTTGGTCGGTGACTCTCGCCGTCCCTCAGACCGAGGAAAACTCAGAAGCGAATCGTGAACTCACACAACAGAGGATTGACGATCTTGTTGCGGCAGGAACCACGTTTCTGTTGAAGAACTTGCAGAGCGCCAAGGGATCAATCCGTTCACTTTGACTTCGGAAATCGAAATCGCGGGCAGGATGAAAAGGTACTTGCTCGCCACAAAATTCGCCAGCCCGATTCGACGGGGCGCTAGCTCTTTGTAGGAAGGGGTGGTTCTCTTCTCCCCAAGTTGGCACCTTCCGGTCGGTCTGGCAAGAGGGGCATGGTCCGGCTATTGATGTGACATGCCGAGACTGTGGAAAAGCGTGTGCGTCGCGCGTCATCTTCCTCCTGGATGTCCGGTTTGTGAACGATCAACATGGCATCCAGCCAAATCGCATTCGACGCTTTGTTTCAACGAACGGACGAGATTCTTCGACAAGTGACACTGGCCAGCCAACGGTTGAGGAGACACTTGCGGTTGAGGAACTTCCGGTCAGCGGACTGATGCGGACGGGATCTTCCTCTGCCGGTGATTCGTTGGCATCGTTCAACCGATTCGTTCTCGCATTTGAACTTCGGTTGCGAGGGAGAAATTTCTTGGGCCTTCCGGTACAACAAACTGTTCTGAAAAAAAATCCCTGCCGGAATCCCTCATGCGTTACCCATCTCTTCCTGCTGTGCTCCTTGTTTCGTTCTCGATGACAGCCTGGGCTGGTGATCCGCCGACGTTGATACTGCATCATGGGAAAATCGCAACGGTGGACAGCGAGTTTTCCATCGCGGAGGCGATCGCCATTCG
>JAGQQQ010000811.1:339-2987 GCA_020426125.1 Planctomycetaceae bacterium | reverse complement strand
CGGGGAATGGAACACATCTTCGAAACGACTGGGGGGGGAACAGTCGCTTTCGACTACGATCTGGACTCCTGGCCTGATCTCTACTTCACGCAGGGAGCCCCCATCTGGGAAGGGGATGACGACGTCCTGAAACCGGATGCGCTGTTCGCCAACCGAACGGGCCGCGCTGTACTCGTTACCGATCCAGCGGGTCTAGGGGACACGGGCTTCGGACAGGGAGCCACTTCCGGCGATATCCAGAACGATGGCTTCCCGGATCTGTACGTCTGCAATCTCTATGGGAATCGGTTTTACGAAAACAATGGCGACGGCACGTTTTCCGAGATCACGGATCAGACCAAAACCGCTGGCGATCAATGGTCGCTCAGTTCCGTGATCGTCGATCTCAACCGTGACAGTCTGCCCGACCTGTACGTTGTGAACTATTTGAAACGGGACGCAGTCTTCAACCAGCGCTGCAAGCGAAACGGTGAGCCGTTGACCTGCGCGCCAACGATGTTCCCTGCGGAACAGGATCGCCTGTATGTCAACAAGGGAGATGGGACATTCGAGGAGATGACCCAGACCAGCGGGATTGTTCAGCCAGACGGCAAGGGGCTGGCCATCCTCGCCGGAGATCTCGACGACTCCCGACGAATCAGCCTGTACATCGGAAATGACACAACCGCCGATTTTTTCCTAAAAAATCAAACGGATCTGGGCGGCAAACCCGTCTTTAGGGAAGCCGGCCTCATCAGTGGACTCGCACTCGATGGTGCCGGACGCAGTTTAGCGACCATGGGGATCGCGGCCGGAGACATCGACCGGTCCGGTTCTCTCGACTTGTTCGTGACGGACTTTTACGAAACATCCAATGTGCTGTATCTCCAGGAAGCTCCGGGACAATTTGTGGATTCCACGAAGCGTGCCGGGCTTTATGAACCCAGTATTCCACTCCTGGGGTTCGGAACGGAATTCGTCGATGCCGATCTTGACGGAGAACTCGATCTGTTCGTTACCAATGGGCATGTCGATCGAACCTTCGCAACTGGCGAACCCGATGAAATGCCGCCGCAGTTTTACCGGGGGCGTCCAGGCGTCCGATTTGAATTGTTATCCTCTGGGCGATTGGGGACATACTTTGAAGGAAAGTACCTGGGACGATCCGTGTCCCGCCTGGACTGGAATCGCGATGGCAGAGACGACTTGAGCGTGTTGCATCTTTACACCCCTGTCGGCTTGTTGGTGAATGAGTCGGATGTCGCCGGGCACTTCCTCAAGCTCTTCCTGAAAGGGAGGACCGTTGATCGGGACGCGATCGGGACAAAGGTAACTGTTTATGCCGGTGATGATGTTTGGCACCATCAACTCGTTGCCGGAGACGGATACATGACGACAAATGAAAGACAGATCACCGTTGGGCTGGGAGACCATGCTCAGGCGGATCGGGTCTTGATTCAATGGATGGATGGGACAACAACCGAACTGTTCAACCTTCAAGGGGACTCAACATTTCTGATTGACCAATCGGAATTGCAGCCGCGATTCCTCTGGTGAGGTCGCAATTTGATTCATTTCTGGTTGCATCAATTCCTCTTGTTTTGATATTTTGAAGTTTCAGATCACGATTTTCATGGGTGTGGCGTCTCATACCCTCACATCAATTCCAAAGGGAGACAGCGAATGTCACAACGAACACGTCGCCGAGGGTTTACCCTCATTGAACTTCTGGTGGTGATTGCGATCATCGCCATTTTGATTGCGTTGCTGCTGCCTGCTGTGCAACAGGCTCGCGAAGCGGCCCGGCGGACACAGTGTAAGAACAATCTCAAACAGATCGGCTTGGCGCTCCACAACTACCACGACGTCTTTTCCAGTTTTCCCCCCGGAACGGTTCACTGTAACGGCGGCGAATGGGGCGTCTCCTGGTGGGCCATGATTCTGCCATACCTCGACCAAGCTCCTCTGTACAATGGTCTCGAGTTTGAAGGTCAGCACGTCGGTTGGACTCATAACCATCTCGATGGCTCCGGATATCGAAATGGCCAACTTGCCAACGGTGTGATCATCCAACCGATGTTGTGCCCCTCCAGTCCGCTTCCGAAAACTCAGGACACTGGGGGAGGAAATCAACTCGTTCGGCCGCACTATGTCGGAATCGCGGGTTCAACCGATGGGGATGGCTTCGTGAATGGTTCGACTCATCCCCAGCGAACTCGATCGGGCTGCTGCGGTTCGGTCACAGGAGGATTCGTGGCCAACGGCGGTGTGCTGATTGTGGGACAGAATAAGGCCATCAAGGACATCGTCGATGGGAGCTCCAATCAGATTATGGTCGGCGAAGCGTCCACCTATGCAAAGGACGAGAATGGCAATCCCCAGGATATTCAGGGGGTCCACGGCTGGCTGATGGGAAGTCCTCGCAACATCAATAACTTTTGGACAGAGCGAGCGTTCAACTTGACTTACCTCCGATATCCTCCCAACCACGTGATCAATTGGCAGCCGGGGACCGATACCCGACTCCCCAATAATACGGATCTCGACGGGAACGGAAACGACATCGGTGGGAACTTCGGAGCCAACAATGGCCTCTACTCCCAGCACACTGGGGGAGTCCAGGTCACACTGGGAGACGGTTCCGTTCGCTTCATCAGCGAAAACATCGA
>JAGQQQ010000811.1:0-215 GCA_020426125.1 Planctomycetaceae bacterium | reverse complement strand
TGAGAGACTTCTTTGGTTGATGCACATGAAATTCTATCTGAATCTTCTGATGGCCGGTTTGTTCGCCTGTTCCCTCGCAGGCTGCGGAGGGGCTCCCGAAACGAATGATGAGGGAAACGAGGAAATGGAGCAGCTTGAGCAAAGCACGGATTACGAACAGCAAATGATGGGGGGAGGAGAGGAGAAATAGTCTCACTTCGGTTGGATTTTTGAAT
>JAGQQQ010000810.1 GCA_020426125.1 Planctomycetaceae bacterium | reverse complement strand
GATGCCTTTTACACGTCTCCTCGGGAGTTGTTCGCCGCACTCGACAAACCTGAGATCCGCAATGCGATCATTCTCACACTGAAATCCTGTACGATCGCGGCGATCCTGGGTGTCTGGGTGGGTTTGCCGCTCGCATATCTGCTGTCCCGATACAAGTTCCCCGGCCGGGCGATCATCGATACGTTGGTGGACATCCCCGTGGTCCTGCCGCCACTGGTGGTGGGGCTCAGCCTATTGATCCTGTTCAACTTCACGGTCCTCGGTCGAACGGTCGAACAGTGGTGCCGAACACTGTTTGACACTCCTGTGATGTTTCACGTCCCGGCAGTCATCCTGTCTCAATTTGCCGTGTCGACGGCGTTTGCCGTGCGGACGTTGAGAGTCGCAATCGAACAGATCGATCCCCGCGCTGAAGACGTGGCACGTACCCTCGGGTGTTCCCGGGCGCAAGCGTTCTTCCATGTCTGCCTTCCCCAGTTGACGTCGGGAATTGTGGCGGCGTTTACCGTGGCCTGGGCACGCTCACTGGGAGAGTTTGGTCCCATCCTGGTCTTTGCGGGATCGACCAGAAACAAGACGGAAGTCCTCTCGACAACGGTCTTCCTCGAACTGAGCATTGGAAACCTCGAAGCGGCGGTCTCGGTGTCGTTGTTGATGGTCCTGATGGCGGTGCTGGTCTTACTCGCCCTTCGAGCTTGGGGAGCGCGTGCCAAACTATGATCGAGCTGCGCAACATCTGCCTCCGAGCGGGGGACTTCCAACTCGAACAGATTTCCTTCACGGTTCCTCAGGGGGCGTACGCTGTTCTGATGGGGCGGACGGGGCGCGGCAAGACAACGATTCTGGAAGCGATCTGTGGACTCCGCGGAGTCATGTCGGGGAAGATACTCCTCTCGGGGATCGATGTCACATTGGCGATGCCGGCCCAAAGAAATATCGGCTATGTGCCGCAAGACTTGGCGTTATTTCCCACGATGACCGTTCGCGAACATCTCGAATTCGCTCCCAGAATTCGAGGTCGAAGCCGGCCATGGATCGAGCAACAGGTCAATCGTCTGGCCGGAGTGTTGGGGATCGAACCGTTGTTGAAGCGATCCATCCGGGGTTTGAGTGGTGGAGAATCGCAGCGAGTGGCGTTGGGACGCGCACTGTCCTTCGAGCCGACCGTGTTGTTGCTGGATGAGCCCTTAAGCGCCTTAGACTCGGCGACTCGGGAGGAGATTCAACAGTTACTTCGTGAGGTGCAACGGTCGACCGGCGTAACGACGTTGCATGTGACTCATAATCAGAAAGAAGCGGAGTCCCTTGCGGACCGGCTGCTGATTCTGGATAACGGGGCGATCACCATCGAGGAACGGACTGATGCCGACGATCACCTTTCACCTTGAGGCCCAACTCCGGCGTCTGGCCGGAGGATCGACGGTGTCACTCGACATCGACCAAGAAACGACTCTCGCCCAGGCCCTTCAATTGCTGGCGAAACGCTCTCCAGATGTGGCGAATTATCTCGTCACCGAAGATGGCAGCATTTCCCGAAGTTTGTTGATCGCCGTAGATGAAGAAAATGTTTCCGCGACTGAAGCGGCACATCGGCAACTCGAAAGGGACTCGACGGTCGTATTGCTGCCCCCCATTTCTGGGGGATGATCTCCGCGCTCTTCGTACTTTGCTATTCTGGCCTTCGAAATGGATACGGCATTTCCCATGCGCCCCACGATTTTTCACATCTTCCTGACCATTTCCTTGATCGTGAACACGTCC
>JAGQQQ010000809.1 GCA_020426125.1 Planctomycetaceae bacterium | reverse complement strand
ACTCCGAGCCGGACGGTCTTCGGAAAATCTACGCGGACGATGTGTTCGGAGCAGCTCTGAACACCACGATTTCCAACTTCAGTCTGGGAGCAACGAGCACGCAACTTGGTTAATCCATCAGCTTCTGAGCCCATTTGGATGCTTCCTCCGGCTTTCCCCATGCTTGATAGAGGTCTTGAAGAAATTCGATTGACTTTTGATGGGAGGCCAACGTTTGTTCGGTGGAATTAGAATCGTGCTTCCCTCTCATCACTTGCTCGTATTTGAGAAGAGTTGCTTCTGCCGGAACAAATTCACCAGTGCGGAATTGGGAGATCGCTCTTTGAACGAAGCGATCCCATGTGGGTCTTGAGTCGGGCCAATACTTATTACGGAACGCAAAATACTCGTCGTACCAGGATCGGGCGTTCTCATAATCTCCAGACTCGTAGTAGGCGATCGCCAGTCCTCGTAGTGCGAGTCGTACGGACGTGCGAGCTTTCATATTGGAATCCTCAATCGACAGCCACTCCCGACCGGCGTCAACTGCTTTCAAAAGGTCACCTGTCGAAGCAGCGTAACCTGATCGGATTTGCATAATCTCGGACATCGATTGTCTCAGGAAGACCGTATATTCAAGAAGTTCGCTCTTGTGAGAGGGGTGGGATTCACGGAGACTGTCCAGAGTAGGCATCAGATTCTGAAGGACCGCATACGCTTCATCCATTCTCCCAAGGCAACGATAGGCCCTCGACAATATGGATGCGGCAGAAACGGGCATCAAGGCGGCATCATACTCATCGGGATACCTTCGAGCGTTCTCGGCGGCGAGTCCCTCCAGGGTGGCGAGTTTGTCGAACGCGACCTCGCAGTTGTCCATCGCAAGTTCGATCTGCGTCATTCGGAGAAGATGGACAAATCTCTCCGTGTTCACGAAGTAGTCATTGGGCATTCGGGCGGCTGCATTTTCAAACAACGTCCCCGCTTCCCTAAGCATTTCGTAGGCTTCTTCGACAGCCTGCTAATCTCGCTTGACTCCTCCCATAAAGTAGAATGCCTTGAGGTAAGCGAGCCGTAGCAAGGAGAGTCCTTCCAGGTAGATCAACTCAGGAGAATCAGTATCTCGCTCCCGGAGATTTTTGACGCTGTCAAGTGTCTGTTCGAGGAGTTGCCGTCGAATCTCTTCTGCGTCTTCCTGCGTCATCAAGTACCGTTCCGCATCTTGCAGAAGCGACCGGTATGAGGTGATCGATGCTGCAAGATTGTTCTCCGCTCGAGCCCGGTTTTGTTCGGCAATCATCAGGTTGTCGAGAGCTTCCTGTCGAGCATCGATGGCATCTCTTCGCGCATCGTCTGCCCGGGTTCGCAGGTTTCGTTCTGTGAGCCATGCGTATCCGGCGAGTGAAGCAATCACCGAAAGCAACACAAAGATGGTGGCCAGCGAAGCTGCGATACCGGGTTTTCGGGCGGCCCAACGTGACAACTGTCTGAATGGACCAATTGGGCGCGCCAGAACCGGTTTGTTTTCCAGGAATCGATTGAGATCCTCGGCGAGTGCTCCCGCCGATTGATATCGCTGATTCGGGTCTTTTTGAAGACATTTCAAACAAATGGTCGCCAGGTCGATCGGCAATTGATTGTTCAGTCTGCGGGGATGGGGCGGCTCTTCGTTGAGGACCTCGTGAATCAACATCCGAATGTTGCCCCGAAACGGTCGTTCTCCGGTGAGCAACTCGAACAGGACCACGCCCAGCGAGTAGACATCGGTTCGACCATCGACGGCGTGACCCGATCCCCGAGCCTGTTCGGGAGACATGTAGGCAGGTGTGCCCAGCACCGCTCCCGAAACCGTCATCGTCATCTCGCCGACTTCCCGTTTTGCCAGGCCGAAATCCATGACGTGGGGACACAGATCGCGATCGAGCATGATGTTCGAGGGTTTTATGTCCCGATGGACGACGCCTCGTTCGTGGGAATGCTGAAGCGCTAATGCGACCTGTGCGATGATTCGTGCAGATTCACTGGCGGTGGGCCGTTGACCAGTAAGCCAGTCTGCGAGTGTCAAACCTTCGACGAAGTCCGAGATGATGTAGATGGTTTCTCCATCTCGTCCGACCTCGTGAACACTGACAATGTTCTCGTGCCTTAACTGCGCGGCGGCACGAGCCTCTCGGAAGAACTTTTCGCGTTCCTCGTGAGAGAGCAAGGCTGCTCAAGGGATTTTGCACGCAACCGTGCGATCGAGTGTCGTGTCCGTCGCCTTCCAGACCGTTCCAAATGCCCCTGTGCCGAGTCTCTCCTTCAGTTGAAAATGGCCGATCATCTGGCCTGCTCCCGTCTGTTGCGGAAGGGTCTCCGTGTCGGAGAGCAGGTTGAAATTACTGCCACAGGAGTCGCAAGTGACATCCTGAAAAGATTCTTCAGGAAGAAGCTCGATCCCCTGGTGACAATGCGGGCAGCGGATGCAAATCACCGACGTCTCATCGAGAGCAGGCTGCTCAACAGGAATCAGACGCGTGATCAACTCTCCGAACAGCGGAAATCGCTTCCGGTAGTCTGATTGCCTGACGATCTTTCCGGCTTCGGTGCGATGGTGGATCTCGACCCTGAGCAGTTCCTCGAAGAGTTCCGCTTGAGCCTCCTCCCGAATTTCTGTCAGGTAAACTTCAATTTGCGGACTTTTGCCCGCGAGTACATCCGCTTCAAAGCGATCACAGAGTGCATCAAGTTGCTCCTCATGCGAAGGTTCGTTGGACATTGCGATACTCTGAAATGGACGGATAACGACCGACAGGAATCCCGGCTTCTTATTGATATCGAGGCGATCCATCGGAAACAAGAATGTTGTGGAACATCGGTCAGGATCGCCGCCCGGACTGTGCCGAAAGACAGCGGTCGAGGTTCGATTGACAGATTTGAGTGCGAGGGTGCTCTTTCCCAAGATGCCGTGTGAAGAGGTCGGATGCTCGACGATATGCAGACAGTGCGGCTCTCCAGTCCTGCAGCTCTTCTGCGATCCAGCCGAGACTGTTGAGAGTCGTTGCAAGGTCAAGATGCTCCAAACCGAGCCGAGCCTCCTTGAGCTGGAGTGCTTCTTTGCAGATACAGCGGGCCTCTTCGAGGCGCCCCATCCGAGAGAGCAACGAGCCGAGGTTGTGCATGTTGACGGCAACTTCCGAGTGTTCCGGGCCACAGTGCTTTCGGAAGATCCTGATGACTTCCTCATA
>JAGQQQ010000808.1 GCA_020426125.1 Planctomycetaceae bacterium | reverse complement strand
CCATCGGCCTCGTCAGTGCGTTCTTTGTTTCTCGGGATGAACTGTTTCGCTGTACGTTTTTGTCCGTGGGACATGGACTCGCCACAATCATTGAATTGCCGAGCGGGCAGACATTGCTCTATGACGCCGGTACGATTGGAGATGGCACGCTCGCGGAGCGGATTGTTGAACGGGCACTCTGGTCTCGCGGAATCTCGCGAATCGATGGCATTGTCATCTCCCACGCTGACCACGACCACTACAGTGGAGTGTTTGGCCTGTTGGAAAAGTTCCCCGTCGGCACACTGTTTTTGACACAGTCGTCTGTCGACGCATCTCAAGAGGGGATCACGGAACTCTGCCTTCTTGCCGATGCAAAAGGGACGAACATTCAACTGGTCCAGCAGGGGGACGAACTCGTGACCGATAGCCACCCGGACTACGAGATCGAATTGCGAGTCATCCATCCTCCCGGTGGCTTTCAAGCCAAAGCGGACAATTCCCATAGCGTGGTCTTGGAGATCGTCTGCCAGGGAAAACGGGTCCTGCTCACCGGGGATCTGGAGAAGGAGGGGTTCCCCGAATTCTTCAAACTGGAGTCGCGCCACTGCGATGTCTTGCTGGCTCCGCATCACGGCGGCCGCGCTGCGAATGTCCCTCAGCTTTACGAATGGGCGACTCCGGACACGGTCATCGTCAGCACCAATGACGTCTCTCGGAGTGAGCCGTTGCGCGGGACCATTGAGGATGCGGAGTTGCTGACGACGCGAGAAAGCGGAGCGATTTCGGTGACCATCGAAGCGAATGGGCAGCTTCATTTGGAAGAATTCCTATCGCGGAATCCCCGCAACGAATAGGTCGCACGAGTCCTTGGAGTGCGGTGACTCGTCACCGCTTTCCTTTGAACGTCGCGCTGATTGGCGAGCGCCCCATTGAATCTGAGTTGATGGGCGCGTCATGAGCAAATCCACTCCCGTTGTCGCTCCCGCATTCTCCTTCAAGATGTCAGTTCAGGACAAACGGACCACTCGGGCGTCAGATTGGCCTTTTGAACACTTCGCTTGAAAGAAAGCTCCGACGAGTCGGAGCACTCCATAGACGGAGATCCGCATGGAAAGGGTTTTCCGCAATCCCAATCTCTGATGCCTCAGCGACCAGTCTGTTCGGCTCTCGGTCGATTTCCCCCGTCTCCAGAGGCAAGTTGACCGCGATTCGCTGATCGGCATCGTTCTTGCGTTCCAATTCAGGGCAATCCCCACCAGAATTTCAGGAGAGCGACGATGAATTGGAAAGATTTGCAGGAATTCACCCGTGACGATCTTCTTCAACTGGCCGAGACGCCGGGGCCCGTGGCCACGATTCTCTTACCGATGGTTGAGTCCGGACCGGATGTGCGACAAAACCACCTGAAGTTCAAGAACGCCTTAAAATCCTTACAGCAGCAATCGGGGGAAGATGACTCCGCAAATTGGCCCTCGCAAATTTCCCAACTGGAACCGCTGATCGACAACGACGATTTCTGGCAGCATCAGTCTCCCGGACTGGCCTGCTTTTTGATGAACGACGAAGTCAAAGCGTATCGGCTGACAACTTCTCCGATGGAGACGGTCTTCAGCGGCGACGCTCCGGGATTGGCGCCACTCGTCTCCGAAATCGACGGCAAACAACAGTTCTTCGTCATCGCCGTGAGCGAGAATAACACTCGACTCTTAAAATGCTTCGGCACGCAGGTGGAGCAAGTCAAGCCAAAAGGCCTCCCCGAGAGCCTGGACGAGATTCGCCCGGGAGAGACGGGGAAGGGGTTCGGCCTTCACTCGTTCCGTCCAGCCGATGGAATGGGGGACCGAGCAACTCCCCACGGCCACGAGCGGGCCGACGAGGAAGAAATGGTCCGCCGGTACTTTCGCGCAATTGATGTCGCCATCAGCGAGGAAATCTCGAACCGCGAGACGACGGTCGTTTTCGCTGGAGTTGAAGAACTATTCCCGTTCTACAAGGAGGTCAGCGAACTGAAAAGCCTGTATCCCGAACCGCTGACTGGCAACTTTGAGCATTCGAGTGACCAGGAGATACGCGACGCGGCCAAGGAATTGCTCCATCGATCAAGCGCCAACGAGGCAGAGGAGTGGAAGGAAAAAATTGGCGCCGCCAAGGCCGCCGACCACTGCGTCGAAGGAGTGTCGGAAATCTCCCAAGCCGCCCAGCAGGGAGCGGTGGCGTCCTTGGTCCTCAGCAACGAACACGTTTGCGGGGCAAGCCACGACGGACAAAATCCCATTCACGGCTGCGTCTCCGCTGTTCTCAATCAAGGAGGCACGATCGAATTTCTGAGCGGAGAAGCCGTCAATCTCTCCCAACCGGTCGCAGTTCTGCGATACCCCGTCTCACAGACAACGACAACATGATTCGATAGGCGTCAAATCGCCACGATGACGCAAGTAACCTACAAAAACACCTCGCGGAGGGGATTCGCGAGGTGTTTCTGCGTCATCGATAGAAAGGAATTGCTCGTGGACTTCTTGATTTAGAAATCAAAATCCACTCGCTCGCCTCCGTTGATGGTGGCCATGGCTTCGATCACGGAAGGATCGATGTCTTCATTCACCGTCCGAACGGAACCGTCGGCCATTCCGACGTTCGTTCCCCGGGGACTCCAGGGATTGCCGATGTTGTCGGGGCCATTGATGTAGGGGACCTCGGTAAACGCTCGGATCGTCGAGTAGCCTCCCGCCGACCAAGGCCCATGATCACTGGCCTCGGACGTCATCATCGTGTTGGATGTCCCATCGGTGATATCCCGAATTCTGGTGACACGGTTGTACCCAAAGATCCCCGCTCGACGATGATTCGCCGGCAGTTCGGGAGCGTCTTCCCCCACTCCCCCGATCCCAACGTATCCCGTCACCGGATACCCTTCGTAAGTCTTTTCGGGCGAATTCGGGTTGAGAAAGCTGGGAATGTCTTCAGTAAGCGCATCGAAGTTTGCATCCGAGTTCCAGGCTTCTTTCATATTGATCAGAGTCCAGAGCGACTGTTGATCGATGAATGGGAGGATCGGCACCATCCAACTGAGCCGCTCGTCGACAGGCAAATTGGCGTTCTCGATCGTTCCGGGTGGAAAGCTTTCGTAAACGTCATGATAGTTGTGAAGCGCAAGAGCGATTTGCTTCAGGTTGATCTTTGACTGCGCATCGCGTGCCGCGGTTCGTGCCGATTGGACCGCGGGCAATAATAGGGCCACAAGCACGCCGGTCGTAGCAATCGCGGTTCCGCCGTCCCCTCCTCCGATGATGGGAATCCCCGGCAGCGAGCTGCGGGAATAGGTATGAAGTCCATTCTCATCGACCGTATTCATCGCGATGTTCACGAACAGCGGAGCGGTGACCAATTCGACCGGAGGAATGTCGGCCGGATTAAATGGCAACTCAAAGTCCCGAGGAACGGCGCCTTCTTCCTTCAGTCCCATCTCAATGAATCCCACCATGCTTGGTGCGAAACCGAGAAAAGCCGCGTAGGTATCGCGAGGATCAATGATCGTCAGCGACGTGAACTCTTTGGGGAGTTCATCCCACGCATCCGCGTGCAGACCCGCCAGATCATAGCTGGGAAGACTTCCCTCGATTCTGAGCAACTCCGCTTGGACGGCTTGCGAGACCAGTCCCACGATCATCCAGTCGTCCGTGATGGCGATCGTCGGATTGAACACCGGAAACTTCGGGATCTCGACGATGGTCAGCGTCGCTCCATGCATTTCCATCACGCGAGTCTCGACTTCGCCTCGTGACTCACGTTTAACGGTCTCCAGAATCGCATTGAGATTGTTTTGAGCCTGATCGGCATCCTTCAGGCTCATGACCGCAATACTTCCCAACCCGAACATCCCTTGGTTCGTGTCCGTGTAGAGACAGTTGATGTGTCCCAAGGGAGCGAAGACCTCTTCAACGGAGATCCCCACGCCGTTTTCGAAGCGTCGCATTCCTTCTTGAATCTGGTCTTCGAAATCCGGTGGTGCAAATTCACTGACGTTGCCGATCAGTTGTTCGACGGTGTCATAAAACTTCGGCCAGTCGAAACTGTTGATCAAAATTCCGGTCTGGCCGGCGGGAATCGGCGGCAAGTCCTCCAGCGCCATCGACGGCTGATCGATCAGGCCTAAGAGTCCCTCGCGGCCCTCTTCCGCGTCCACAAAAACCTCGGACCAGCAACTTTTGCCTTTGTACCCGGTCACACAGGCGATGCTGTTGAGACGGTCGAGGCCGACTGTCGCGAGGAGATTATTGACAGTCACCGCCTCATTCCGGCCTCGCGCGGGAACCGGAACGGGCATCTCGCCGAACATTTCCCGGAGCGCTCCAAAGTGGAACCACGCGGACGAGTTCACGGCGAAATCGAAGCCATCGGCCCCGTATTTCCGCCACAACGGATTGTGCGTGACGTCGTCGCGATTGCCATCTGCGACTTCCAGCGCTGATTCAAAGGCATTCATCCCCACGGCAATCAACAGATGCCCTTGTTCCGCCCACCAGCCCAATTCCACCGGGGCGTTGGGAACTTGGACTGTTCGAATGGTTCGCCCGCGAAGTTTCATTTCCCCAAGGGCGTCTTCCGGAGGCTTCGCTCGACGGACCAGATCTTCGAGGAATTCCACACCTTCGGCGGCGTCATGAACGACAATAACTCCCCACGCTCGGGGCGGTCCCTGTTGAGGAGGTTCGACGGCAATCCCCAGCGAGAGGCCGTGGTCCTGCAGGTGCTTCATCGCTTCCAACGCCTCACGGGCATCGGGGTTTTGTTCGGCCAGAGATTTGAGAACGTTCTCGATGGCGTCCATCAGTCCGCTCTCGTTGAGCGCCTGATATGCGGCCGTCTGGCGGTAGGCCCCATCGTGTAGCATCGCCCCATCGAACTGGCAGTAAATGACCGATTCCATCGGGATCAAGGATTCCGGGGGGACCATGTCTTGATCGCGTTGGGCGTAAATCCATCCCAGTCCAGCGGACAGCCCGAACATGAGAACCACCAGCAGGGTCCGCCCGCGCCAGGGGGAATGGGAAAGCGACATGCAACACTCCGTGTTGTAGGAGAAAGGTCGTCCGTGCGAGACTTCACCGGTGCCCCGCGTGAATCGAGATCACGGATACCAGAATGCAATGGTTGGTTGCAACTCACTTGGCCAGGAAACCGTTGGATGATGTTCGGGGATTTTTTTCAAATCCGATGGTCTCTTCCCCGCGTTTCGTTAAGCTGAAATCGTAGTTCAACGAAACCTCGAACGAGAAACATTGCCGTTCCGCTCAGAGATCTGGCATTTTCCAAGCTGTCCTCTTCGGGCCAACCGCGATGAGTTGGTGGGGAGAGGACCTGGGTCGCAATCGGATGAGAACAATCATCTTCCCCATACCGGCATCGACTGGGACCAGCGGACCATTTGTCACAAAGTGGTGGACGTTTGCCTGGGTTTGGATTGTCATTGCGAGTCCCGTTTTCGCACAGTCTCAGGCCCCCAAGGTCTCGCTGATCTCCCGATTCGACTCACCGCGGAGCCATGCCCCGGTACAGTTTGAAGCGAGTGTTTCGTGGAACTCTCCGCAGGTTCTCGAAGGGTCTCTCGTTCTGGATTTCTACGTGGCCCAACGTCGGGTACACACTTGGCGAAGTAATGATGTGGTCTTGTCGGCGAGTGAAGTCGTGCTTCCGATAATGATGCCGCCAATGATTTTGCCAACGGAGCAAACGCCGCTCGACATTCGAGCGGCCTTCGTCACGGAAGACCGCGTCTTCACCTACCCGGAGGAGCAGGACCTTCCGTATTGGGTCGACTGGAAGCGGATGCAGGTGATTGGGATTGTCCATCCCCAAAGTGAAACCACGATGTCGGCCGAGTTCCGCGATGACGGCAGAGACACGGCATCTCCCTTGTCTGTCTTCCGACTGGATTCACTTCTTCCACACCGGGATTGGTCGCGGCATCTTGCTTCGCGAACGGTCCCGGTTGACCCAGAGGACGCTCCATCTTCAGGGCTGGAATGGATGGCCTTCGATCTGGTCATCGTCACGGCTTCTGGCCTGCAACAGATGAATGACCGGCAACTTCGCTCGCTCGCCGATTGGGTTCAAGGGGGAGGACTGGTCTGTGTGTCCGGGAAAGTGGCACGCGGATCCGAGCAGCAAATCTTCCTGGAGCAAGTCAGTGAATCCACCACGCTCGCGCCTCGTATTGCCTTCGATTCCGAAGGGAACCTCCGCACTCTGGAGCGACAGGAGGTCAATTGGATCAGTGCCACTCCGGGCGTCGGACGATCGCTCGTGATGACCGATTCCGTCGCACAGAATGACTCGCGTTGGCAGCAGGCGATACTGGAACTCTGGCGTGTGCGGCCCGACCAGCGGACGACCATTCTCGAGACGGGAGCACTCTCCTTGCCTGATCACAAAAACTATGAGACTAATCCGAATCGACCGAACTATTTTCCATTCGCCCCGGATGAGTTGGCGGCGAACGGCATCCGTCAGGTGCTGATGCCGGAGCGTTTGGAAGGCGTCCCTTTGACCACCGTCGCGACATTGCTGGGATTGTGCTTGCTCGTCATTGGCCCCGTGGAATATTTTGTCTTGTCTGCGATCGGCAAACGGCGCTGGACGTGGATCGTGTTTCCCACCGTCGCATTGCTGTTCTCGGGATACACCGTGCGGATGGCACAGTCGCATATGGGAGAAACGGACGCCGTCCGCTCGCTGACAATTGTCGACTTGGATGAACAGGGGCAACCCGTTCGTGAGAGCCGGTTTGAACTCTTCTTCGCCGCAACGGAGAAAGACCTCGTCCAGAATTACAAGAACACGTTGGTTTCGGCTTTGGAATACCGAGAGGCCGTTGAAGTCGACGACTTGTATTATCAGTCCAGCAGTGTTCGCCAACGGGGGGTGACGGAGTTCTTGAGAACAGAACCGCTCACGTTTCAGGGTCGAGCGCCTCTGGACTATACGGTTGAGCGCCGGGTCCAGCAATGGAAACCGCAAATTGTCCGCACGACGCGACTTGGAACGGATATTGAGGCTACCGTCCCATCGCTGCGATGGGCGGAGCTGACACTCGATCAACTTCGGGACGTCCGGACCCAGCGGCAAGTTCTGGAGGACATCACCTCACGATCCAAGAATACCCGCGTGTGGCTCATGCACGGGACAGAAATTGTCGAATCCGCTTCGAAAGGTCCTGATCCTGAATCCAACTTATCCAACGAGACCTTGTCTGGAGTCTGCCGCTCCCTCAGTTCTCAAGCAGAAACCGGCATCTTTGACATCGTCTCACACATCTCCCCAAACGGGGCGGGGACGCTCGAAGACCTGGCCATCTGGGATTCCACGGATCTGAGCCAGTGGTTGCTGTTGATCCTTGTCGAGGGGGAGTCCGGCGATCACCACTTGTACCGGCTGTTGATGCAAGAAAGCGAGACATGAACGTCGTTGATATCCAAAAGCTCCATGTCTCCTACGGCACGACCCGGGCAGTCCGCGGCATCTCGTTCAGCATTCCGCGGGGGGAAGTCTTCGGATTCATCGGCCCCAACGGCGCCGGAAAGTCGACCACCATCAAAGTCCTGGCCACACTCATCAATCCCGAACGGGGTGTCGCCCGGATCAACGGGATCAACGTCCGGGATGATCCGATGAAGATCCGGAAGATGATCGGCTACATGCCCGACTTCTTTGGCGTGTACGACGACATGAAGGTGA